>NZ_JBIVGN010000003.1:284475-404166 GCF_044748705.1 Pseudomonas sp. NPDC089758 | reverse complement strand
CCCACAGTCTGTACTGCGTCAACAGTCAGAATCCGGCATTTAGTCCCACCACCCCTTCAAGTCTAACCATACAAGCCGGCTTGCCGGCGATGAGGCCACAACAGGCGACACAAGCATCACCAAATCGCAGGCAATAAAAAACCGACCCTAGGGTCGGTTTTTCGACAAGCGTCGCTTAGGCAGCTGCAGCTTCTTTCAGCGCCTTGATGTGGCCATTCAGACGGCCTTTGTGGCGAGCAGCTTTGTTCTTGTGGATGATACCTTTGTCGGCCATACGGTCGATTACAGGTACAGCCAGAACGTAAGCGGCTTGCGCTTTTTCGGCGTCTTTTGCGTCGATGGCTTTGACTACATTCTTGATGTAGGTGCGGACCATGGAACGCAGGCTGGCGTTGTGGCTGCGACGCTTCTCAGCCTGTTTTGCACGTTTCTTGGCGGAAGGTGTGTTGGCCACCGTCGAGCTCCTCGAAAGACTTTAGGTAAATAGCAAACAAAATAGGCCGCGAATCATGCCGATCAGTTGAGCGGATGTCAAGGCCACCTGCAGGGTTCCGCCGAGCGGTGCACCAACAGGAGGGAAATATTCCTTTCTGCTGCACGACCTGTAAACTCGGGAATTTTTGGCTCCCCTGCGAAGGCGCGGGAGTATCGCACATTCGGACGCTGTCTGGCAGCGTCCTCTGCCCTTGGCGTGAATCTTTTCGATGAACCTGCTCAAATCCCTGGCTGCAGTCAGCTCCATCACCATGATTTCCCGGGTGCTGGGGTTCGTGCGTGACACCATCCTGGCCCGTGTCTTCGGCGCCGGCATCGCTACCGACGCCTTTTTCATCGCCTTCAAGCTGCCCAACCTGCTGCGGCGGATTTTTGCCGAGGGGGCCTTTTCCCAGGCGTTCGTGCCAATCCTTGCCGAATACAAGACCCAGCAGGGCGAGGAGGCGACGCGCACTTTCATTGCCTATGTCAGCGGCCTGCTGACGCTGGTCCTGGCCCTGGTCACGGTGATTGGCGTGCTAGCGGCACCCTGGGTGGTCTGGGCTACCGCCCCCGGGTTTGTGGACAATGCCGAGAAATACCAGCTGACCACCGACCTGCTGCGGGTGACCTTTCCTTATATATTGCTGATCTCACTGTCGTCACTGGTCGGCGCGATTCTCAATACCTGGAACCGTTTCTCGGTCCCGGCCTTCACGCCGACCCTGCTCAACGTGGCGATGATCATCTTTGCCCTGCTGCTCACGCCGTATTTCGACCCGCCCATCATGGCGCTGGCCTGGGGCGTGCTGGCCGGTGGCCTGGCGCAGTTGCTGTACCAGCTGCCGGCACTCAAGAAAATCGGCATGCTCGTGCTGCCGCGCCTGAACCTGCGTGACACAGGCGTGTGGCGTGTGCTCAAACAGATGCTGCCGGCCATCCTCGGTGTTTCGGTCAGCCAGATTTCGTTGATCATCAACACCATCTTCGCCTCCTTCCTGGTGGCCGGCTCGGTATCCTGGATGTACTACGCCGACCGCCTCATGGAGCTGCCCTCGGGCGTGCTGGGCGTGGCCCTTGGCACCATTTTGCTGCCGACCCTGGCCAAGACCTACGCCAACAAGGATCGCGAGGAGTATTCGCGGATTCTCGACTGGGGCCTGCGCCTGTGCTTCCTGCTCGTGCTCCCCTGCACGCTGGCCCTGGCGATACTCGCCGAGCCGCTGACCGTTGCCTTGTTCCAGTACGGCAAGTTCAGCGCCTACGACGCGGCGATGACCCAACGGGCACTGATTGCCTATTCGGTAGGCCTGCTGGCGATCATTCTGGTCAAGGTGCTGGCACCGGGCTTCTATGCGCAGCAGAATATTCGTACACCCGTGCGGATCGCGATCTTCACCCTCATCTGCACCCAACTGTTCAACCTGGCCCTGGTCGGCCCGCTGCAGCACGCCGGCCTGGCTTTGGCGATCAGCCTGGGCGCCTGCCTGAATGCGGGCCTGCTGTTCTGGAAGCTGCGCAGCCAGCAACTGTTCCAGCCGCAGCCGGGCTGGACGCTGTTCCTGCTCAAGCTGGTGCTGGCGGTGACGCTGATGGTGGCCGTACTGCTGGTGGGCATGCATTACCTGCCTGCGTGGGAGCAAGGCAACATGTTCGAGCGTTTCGTCCGCCTCGGGGCGCTGATCACGGCCGGCATCGTGACCTATTTCGGTTGCCTTTACCTGTGCGGCTTCAGGCCCCGGCATTTCGCCCGCAAGGCCCTGCACTGAGCTACAAGGCGAGTCAGGCGTCGGTTTTTCGTTTTCCACGCCGCACCCAGGCGCTGCTGCCTGTCACCAGCGCCCGGGTGTGGTTATAATCGGCCACTTTATGAGCAAGAAGCGCGTTATGCAGCTGGTTCGAGGTCTTCACAACCTGCGCCCCGAGCACCGGGGCTGTGTCGCCACCATTGGCAACTTCGACGGGGTTCACCGCGGCCACCAGGCGATCCTGGCGCGTCTGCGCGAGCGTGGCCAAGCGCTTGGCCTGCCTACGTGCGTGGTGATCTTCGAGCCGCAGCCGCGCGAGTACTTCGCTGCGGACACCGCGCCGGCTCGCCTGGCGCGCCTGCGCGACAAAATCGAGCTGTTGGCTGGCGAAGGTATCGACAGGGTCTTGTGCCTGGCGTTCAACCAGCGCCTGAGCCAACTCAGCGCCGATGAATTCGTCAAGGCGATCCTGGTCGACGGCCTGGGCGTGCGCCACCTTGAAGTGGGCGACGACTTCCGCTTTGGCTGCGACCGCGCGGGCGATTTCACCTTCCTGGTCGAAGCCGGCAAGCAGTACGGCTTCACCGTCGAGGCCGCCAACACGGTGATCCAGGACGGCTTGCGGGTCAGCAGCACCGAGGTGCGCCAGGCGTTGTCCGAAGGCAACTTCGAGCTCGCCGAGCACTTGCTGGGCCGCCCTTACAGCATTACCGGGCGCGTATTGCACGGCCAGAAGCTGGCCCGCCAGCTCGGCACGCCCACCGCCAACATCCAGCTCAAGCGGCGTCGTGTGCCGTTGTCCGGGGTCTACCTGGCCAGCATCGAAATCGACGGCAAGGCCTGGCCCGGGGTTGGCAATATCGGGGTGCGCCCCACGGTGGCCGGTGACGGCCGCCCGCACCTTGAAATTCATCTACTGGATTATGCCGGCGATCTGTATGGCCGGCGCCTGACGGTGGAATTCCACCACAAGCTGCGTGAAGAGCAGCGATTCGCCTCCCTGGAGGCGCTGAAGTCGGCGATCGATGCGGATATCGCCGCCGCACGTGCACATTGGCACGCTCAACCGCTAACGAAGAGCCTGAAATGACCGACTACAAAGCCACGCTAAACCTTCCGGACACCGCCTTCCCCATGAAGGCCGGCCTGCCTCAGCGCGAACCGCAGATCCTGCAGCGCTGGGACAGCATTGGCCTGTACCAGAAGCTGCGCGAAATTGGCAAGGATCGTCCGAAGTTCGTCCTGCACGACGGCCCGCCCTATGCCAACGGCAAGATTCACATCGGTCATGCGCTGAACAAGATTCTCAAGGACATGATCGTCCGCTCCAAGACCCTCTCGGGCTTCGACGCGCCTTACGTCCCGGGTTGGGACTGCCACGGACTGCCGATCGAACACAAGGTCGAAGTCACCCACGGCAAGCACCTGACCGCCGACCGCACCCGTGAGCTGTGCCGCGAATACGCTGCCGAACAGATCGAAGGGCAGAAGACCGAGTTCATCCGCCTGGGTGTGCTGGGCGACTGGGACAACCCGTACAAGACCATGAACTTCGCCAACGAGGCCGGTGAAATCCGTGCCTTGGCCGAAATGGTCAAGCAGGGCTTCGTGTTCAAGGGCCTGAAGCCCGTGAACTGGTGCTTCGATTGCGGCTCCGCGCTCGCAGAAGCCGAGGTCGAATACGCCGACAAGAAGTCGCAGACCATCGATGTGGCCTTCCCGGTCGCCGACGCCGACAAACTGGCTGCCGCCTTCGGCCTGCCGGCCTTGGCCAAGCCCGCTGCCATCGTGATCTGGACCACCACCCCGTGGACCATCCCCGCCAACCAGGCGCTGAACATCCACCCGGAGTTCAAGTACGCGCTGGTCGATACCGGCGAGCGTCTGCTGGTGCTGGCCGAAGAGCTGGTCGAGTCGTGCCTCAAGCGCTACGACCTGGAAGGTTCGGTCATCGCCACCGCCCAAGGCTCGGCCCTGGAACTGGTCAACTTCCGCCACCCCTTCTACGACCGTCTGTCGCCGATCTACCTGGCCGACTATGTCGAGCTGGGAGCAGGTACCGGTGTGGTCCACTCCGCGCCAGCCTACGGTGAAGACGACTTTGTCACCTGCAAGCGCTACGGCATGGTCAACGACGACATCCTCACGCCGGTGCAGAGCAACGGTGTGTACGTCGAGTCGCTGGAGTTCTTTGGCGGCCAGTTCATCTGGAAGGCCAACCCGGCCATCGTCGAGAAGCTGAGCGAAGTCGGTGCGCTGATGCATACCGAAACCATCAGCCACAGCTACATGCACTGCTGGCGCCACAAGACCCCGCTGATCTACCGCGCCACCGCGCAGTGGTTCGTGGGCATGGACAAGCAGCCCAACACCGGCGAGCCGCTGCGTGAGCGCGCGCTCAAAGCTATCGAAGACACCCAGTTCGTCCCAGCCTGGGGCCAGGCGCGCCTGCACTCGATGATCGCCAACCGCCCGGACTGGTGCATCTCGCGTCAGCGCAACTGGGGTGTGCCGATCCCGTTCTTCCTGCACAAGCAGACCGGTGAACTGCACCCACGCACCGTCGAACTGATGGAAGCGGTGGCCAAGCGTGTCGAACAGGAAGGTATCGAGGCCTGGTTCAAGCTGGACGCCGCCGAACTGCTCGGTGATGAAGCCGGCCAGTACGACAAGATCACCGACACCCTGGACGTGTGGTTCGACTCCGGCACCACCCACTGGCATGTATTGCGCGGCTCGCATGACATCGGCCACGCCACCGGCCCGCGTGCGGACCTGTACCTGGAAGGCTCCGACCAGCACCGTGGCTGGTTCCATTCCTCGTTGCTGACCGGTTGCGCCATCGACAACCACGCGCCGTATCGCGAACTGCTGACCCACGGCTTCACCGTGGACGAAAGCGGTCGCAAGATGTCCAAGTCGCTGGGCAACACCATCGAGCCGGAAAAAGTCAACAACACCCTGGGTGCCGACATCCTGCGCCTATGGGTCTCGGCTACCGACTATTCGGGTGAGATGGCCGTTTCCGAGCAGATCCTGCAGCGCAGCGCCGACGCCTACCGCCGTATCCGCAACACCGCACGTTTCCTGCTTTCCAACCTGTCCGGCTTCGACCCGGCCCGCGATCTGCTGGCCCCGGAAGATATGCTGGCCCTGGATCGCTGGGCAGTGGACCGTACCCTGCTGCTGCAGCGCGAGCTGGAAGAGCACTACAGCGAGTACCGCTTCTGGAATGTCTACTCGAAGATCCACAACTTCTGCGTGCAGGAGCTGGGCGGCTTCTACCTCGACATCATCAAGGACAGGCAGTACACCACTGGCGCCAACAGTGTTGCACGCCGCTCCTGCCAGACCGCGCTGTACCACATCAGCGAAGCGCTGGTGCGCTGGATCGCGCCGATCCTGGCCTTCACCGCCGATGAAATCTGGCAGTACCTGCCGGGCGAGCGCAACGAGTCGGTCATGCTCAACGGCTGGTACCAGGGCCTGACCGAGCTGCCCGAAGGCACCGAGCTGGATCGCGCTTACTGGGGCCGCGTGATGGCGGTCAAGGCTGCGGTCAACAAGGAGCTGGAAAACCAGCGCGCCGCCAAGGTCATCGGTGGCAACCTGCAGGCCGAGGTCACCTTGTTCGCCGAAGAAGGCCTTAGCGCCGACCTGGGCAAGCTGGGCGATGAGCTGCGCTTCGTTCTCATCACCTCCGCTGCCAGCGTGGTGCCGTTCGCCCAGGCGCCGGCCGATGCCGTGGCCACCGAAGTCGAAGGCCTCAAGCTGAAAGTGGTCAAGTCTGGCCACACCAAGTGCGGCCGCTGCTGGCACTTCCGCGCCGACGTCGGCAGCCATCCGGAGCACCCGGAAATCTGCAGCCGTTGCGTCGACAACCTGAGCGGTTCCGGTGAGGTGCGCCATTATGCCTAACCCTGCAGTGGGGCGCTTCGGGCGCCTTGCATGGCTCTGGCTCAGCCTGCTGGTCCTGGTCGTTGACCAGGCCACCAAGCTGTATTTCAACAACGCCCTGAGCATGTACCAGCAGATCGTGGTCATCCCTGACTACTTCAGCTGGACCCTTGCCTACAACACCGGCGCGGCGTTCAGCTTCCTGGCCGACAGCTCTGGCTGGCAGCGCTGGCTGTTCGCACTGATCGCCGTGGTGGTCAGCGCCGTGCTGGTGGTCTGGCTCAAGCGCCTGGGGCGCAACGAGACCTGGCTGGCCGTAGCGCTGGCGCTGGTGCTCGGTGGCGCGCTGGGCAACCTGTACGACCGCATCGTGCTGGGCCACGTGGTGGACTTCATCCTGGTGCACTGGAAGAACGTTCATCACTTCCCGGCCTTCAATGTGGCCGACAGTGCCATCACCGTTGGTGCGGTGATGCTGGCGCTGGATATGTTCAAGAGCAAGAAGTCTGAGGATCCGGTCCATGACTGACACCCGTATCGGCCAGAACACCGAAGTTACCCTGCACTTCGCGCTGCACCTGGAAAACGGCGATACCGTCGACAGCACGTTCGACAAGGCCCCAGCCACCTTCAAGGTCGGCGACGGCAACCTGCTGCCGGGCTTCGAGTCCGCACTGTTCGGCTTCAAGGCCGGTGACAAGCGCACGGTCGTGGTTGCCCCGGAGAATGCCTTCGGCCAGCCTAACCCGCAGAACGTACAGGTCATGCCACGGTCCCAGTTCGAGGGCATGGAATTGTCCGAAGGGCTGCTGATCATTTTCAACGATGCCGCCAACACCGAATTGCCCGGTGTGGTCAAAGCGTTCGATGACAACCAGGTGACCATCGACTTCAATCACCCACTGGCAGGCAAGACCCTTACCTTCGAGGTGGAGATCCTCGAGGTGAAGGCCCTGTAAGCCTGGAGCCGAGCATGCAAATCAAACTCGCCAACCCTCGCGGTTTCTGCGCAGGGGTCGACCGGGCGATCGAGATCGTCAACCGTGCGCTGGAAGTCTTCGGCCCACCGATCTACGTGCGCCATGAAGTGGTGCACAACAAGTTCGTGGTGGAAGACCTGCGCAGCCGTGGCGCCATCTTCGTCGAAGAACTGGATCAGGTACCGGACGACGTCATCGTCATTTTCAGTGCCCATGGTGTTTCCCAGGCCGTGCGCCAGGAAGCCGCCGGTCGCGGCCTGAAAGTGTTCGATGCCACCTGCCCGCTGGTGACCAAGGTGCATATCGAGGTCGCCAAGTACAGCCGTGACGGTCGCGAGTGCATCCTGATCGGCCACGAAGGGCACCCGGAAGTCGAAGGCACCATGGGGCAATACGACGCCAGCAACGGCGGCGCCATCTACCTGGTCGAAGACGAGGACGATGTGGCCCAACTGCAAGTGCGCGACCCGGAGAACCTGGCGTTTGTCACCCAGACCACGCTGTCGATGGACGATACCAGCCGGGTCATCGATGCCCTGCGTACGCGCTTCCCGAACATCGGCGGCCCGCGCAAGGACGATATCTGCTACGCCACCCAGAACCGCCAGGACGCCGTCAAGCAACTGGCCGGTGAGTGTGACGTGGTGCTGGTGGTGGGCAGCCCCAACAGTTCCAACTCCAACCGCCTGCGTGAGTTGGCCGAGCGCATGGGTACCCCGGCCTACCTCATCGATGGTGCCGAGGACATGCAGCGCGGCTGGTTCGACCAGGCGGCACGGATCGGTATAACTGCCGGCGCTTCGGCCCCGGAAGTGCTGGTGCGGGGCGTGATCGACCAGCTCAAGGCCTGGGGTGCCACGGGCGCCGAAGAGCTCGATGGGCGCCCCGAGAACATCACGTTCTCCATGCCCAAAGAGCTACGGGTGCGTTCACTGATCTGATCAGCGGCCTGCGCACAGGGAATCTTCCGGTTCTCCCGTGCGCAGGCTGACCCTACCGCTGGTCGCCAGCACAACATGATGCCGGCTGGTTGCAGACGAACCCTTACAGACCTCAAGCCGCCCCCCTGAGAAGTTGTTGTTTTTTCCCAGCGGCACACCCAGTGCGCTGAACCTTATCTGGCTCCCGGTATTGTCCTTCACCCGCTGGGGCCGAGCCGGTCGGTACTCGCGCAGCAACTGCTGGTTATGCTCTAGCAGCACGCGCCAACCCTTGCCCCAATCATTATCCAAAGGCTGGACCACCACCGCCTGGCTCTGCAGGGCCGCGTGGCCGCGTGCGCTACGCAGCGTCTGGGCCAAGTTGCGGGCCACTGCTGCCCTGTGCAGCTCATCGCTCAATTTCGCGTAGGCCGGCACGCCAAGCTGGGTCAGCAGCGCCGCCATAGCCAGCCCGAACATCATTTGTATCAGTGTTACGCCCTGTTGCTTCACCGTGCATTCCTCCCTGGAAGTGCTTGGCTGTAGCTTCAGGTTCGGTGGGCGAGAGGTCCAGTCGAGCAGGTGCAAGGCAATTGCGGGAAATATCGCAGGAGGTGCAGGGATGCACGCGAATCAACGGGGCATGACGCTTCTGGAGGTACTGTTGGCCGTAGCGGTCGTGGCATTGGGCATGTTCGCTGCTGCAGGGTTGCAGCTTCAGGCATTGCAGGCCACTGACAGCGCGCGTCGCGACATGCTGGATGCGTTGGGCGCGCATACGTCGCTTGAACGGGGCAGGGCCGCGGGCAAGCTGACGGTGCCGAGGCAATGAGGCGTAAGCAAGGTGGCTTCGGCCTGGTCGAAGCGCTGCTTGCGCTGGCCATCGGCCTGATGCTGCTGACTGCAGCCAGTCACCTTTTCATCTCGGCCCACCAAGGCTGGCGCCTTCAATCTGCGGCGCTGCGCATGCAGGCGGACGCCCGTCTGGCCTTGCTGCGCATGGCTCAGGATATCCGTATGGCGGGCATGTTCGGTTGTTTGCGCCTGAGGCCTGAGGACTTCAAGGACCCGTCTGCGCGGGATGCTTTTGCGCGGCCTGTGCGGGTTGGCCCGGCAAGCCTGAGCCTGGTAGTGGCGGAACTGCCAGGGCTCCCCGGGGTTCCGGACTGGACCTTGCTCACCGATTGCGTCAAGAACGCCGAGGTGCAGAAGGGGCGTGCGAACAGCACGAGCTTGCCGTTGGCCTTTCCTATCAGCCGGCACCACTACCAACTCCACGACGGCACGCTGAGGTTCGTGCGGCGCAACAACCCTCAGCCATTGGTCGACCACGTGCGTGAACTGCACATTGAGTCTGCCGACACCGCCGAGGGGCAGCGGGTGGATGTGCAACTGACCTTGTTCGATCCTGATCTGGGCATCGAACAGCGTTACGGCATGAGTGTGGCGGTCCGCAACCCGGTTGCCCGGCCATGAAGCGCCAGCGTGGCATGGTCCTGCTGCTGGCGCTGGTGTTCAGCCTTTTGCTTGGCCTGCTGACGGCTTCGGCGTTGCGCGATGCCCTGGTGGAAGCGCGCATGGCCGGCTACCTGCGCGAGGGTTTGCAGGCACTCGATCAGGCCGAAGCCACGCTGCTGGTCGCAGAGGCCGAACTGCAGCGCGCGCCCCCTGGGTTGTGCCAGGCGTGCCTGCCACCCCCGCGCGCGCATGACTTGCTGGGGCAATGGCAAGCCAGCCAGAGCGGTTACTTCCAACTGCAGAACCTTGGCCAGACAACCCTGGCCGCGCATCGGCCGGGGGATGAGCCCGTCACGCTTTACCGAGTGACCGCAGTCAGCCGGCAACTCGCGGCCAGGCAAGTGCTGGAGGCGGTGTATGCCGTGCCAGCGGCTCAAACACAGGCGCCGCAGCGGATTCTGTGGCGGCAGAGACTGAAGGGAGACTGACATGCAGCAAGGCCTGAGCCTGATCGAACTGTTGATTGTCGTGGCTGTCACCGGCATTCTGGCAGCCATTGCCTACCCCAGTTACAGCGACCAGCTCAGGCGAGCCGCACGCAGCGAAGTGGTTGGCCTGCTGCATGACGCTGCCCTGCGCCTGGAACACCACCGTGTACGCACCGGCCAGTACGCCGAGGGCGAACCGGTACTGCCCGTTGGCAACCGCCATTACAGCCTGCATGCCGAACGTGGCAGCGATACCTTCACGCTGCGTGCACGGCGGCTGCCGCATGGTTTGATGGCCGATGACCGCTGCGGTGATTTTCAGCTCGACCAGGCAGGTGTACAGAGCAATCCGGGTGGCACCGTGGCCATTGCGCGCTGCTGGGGAAGCTGAAGGTTGAATGATGCCCGTGCATCGCGGTTTTACTTCAGGTGTTGGATCGACAGATGAACAAGCAAGTAGTGGTGGTCGGCGGCGGGGTGATCGGCCTGCTGACGGCGTTCAACCTGGCTGCGAAGGTCGGCCAGGTAGTGGTATGTGATCAGGCCGAGGTCGGGCGTGAATCGTCTTGGGCGGGCGGCGGCATCGTCTCGCCGCTTTACCCTTGGCGCTACAGCCAGGCAGTCACCGCGCTGGCGCACTGGTCGCAGGACTTTTATCCACAGCTGGGGGAACACCTGTTCTCCAGCACCGGTATCGACCCGCAAGTCCACACCACCGGCTTGTACTGGCTTGACCTGGACGACGAGGCCGAGGCGCTGGCCTGGGCGGCGCGCGAGCAGCGGCCGCTCAGCCCTGTGGATATCTCGGCGGCCTACGACGCGGTCCCCGTACTGGGCCCAGGCTTCAAGCGCGCCATCTACATGGCAGGGGTGGCCAACGTACGCAACCCCCGGTTGGTCAAGGCCCTGAAGGCGGCGCTGCTGGCACTGCCCAACGTGACCTTGCGCGAGCACTGCCAGATCACCGGCTTTGTTCGCGACGGTGAGCGCGTGACTGGCGTGCAGACGGCAGACGGCGTGCTGCAGGCCGATGATGTCGTGCTCAGCGCGGGCGCCTGGAGCGGCGACCTGCTGCGCACGCTGGGGCTTGAACTGCCGGTGGAGCCGGTGAAGGGCCAGATGATCCTGTTCAAGTGCGCTGCGGACTTCTTGCCGAGCATGGTGCTGGCCAAGGGGCGCTATGCGATCCCGCGCCGTGACGGGCACATTCTGGTGGGCAGCACGCTGGAGCATGCCGGGTACGACAAGACCCCGACCGAGGAGGCACTGGTGAGCCTCAAGGCTTCGGCGGTGGAACTGTTGCCGGAGCTTGCCGATGCCACGGTGGTGGCGCACTGGGCCGGGCTGCGGCCGGGGTCGCCTGAAGGCATTCCGTATATCGGCCAGGTGCCGGGGCATGACGGGTTGTGGTTGAACTGCGGGCATTACCGCAATGGGTTGGTGCTGGCGCCGGCATCGTGCCAGTTGTTCACTGATTTGCTGACGGGGGGCGAGCCTATCATTGACCCGTCGCCTTATGCCCCGGCCGGGCGTCTGGGCTGATATCGCCTGGGCCGCTGGGCGGCCCAATCGCCGGCAAGCCGACCCCACAGGTTGTGCACCTGTTTTGGATGCTACGTAGTGCCTGTGGGCGGTACTGGCTCAATCTCGCTGGCTTGGCCCCTGCTGAAGGTGCGCCTGGCTGCAATACCACTGGCTGCCTTGCTGCAGCGCCCGGTCATTGGGCAGGTGTACGCCGCAGTGGGCGCAGCGCACCATCTTCAGCGGGTCGTCGAGTTTCGGCTCGGACGGCGACTGCTGGCTGATCTTGAATTTGCGCCACAGCCAGAACGCGGCGGCGATCAGGGCGATCCAGAAAAGTAGGCGAACCATGGTGTCCAGCTTGTCTATTGATTGAGGCGATAGTCTAGGGCGCGGCCAATAAAAAAGGGAGACCTCAGTCTCCCTTTCTCGTACCCCGTTGGATCAGTCGAACAGACCAAAGGTCATGTAGCTGAACCAGGAACGGTCTTTCTCGGCTTCCTTCGGCCCCTCCGGCAGGATCGGGTCGCCGTTTTCATCTTTGGGCAGCAGGTCCTGCGGCATCTCGGAGCGGGCATCCTGGAACTGGCGGACCACGTCCTGGTTGGCGCGGGTTTCACCCGGTGGCAGCGGGGCGTCGGTCTCGATCAGGCCCAAGGTGGCCTTGGACAGCCAGCCGCGGCCGTCAGACTCGGTCTGCTTGGGCTGGAACTCGCCATCGACCAGGCTCGGGTGGTCAGGGTAGTTGAGCTTGAGGGTTTCCAGGCTGGTGGCGGCCAGTTCGTCCAAGTGCATCTTCTGGTACGCCTCGACCATCACGGCCAGGCCGTCGCCGACCGATGGGGTTTCCTGGAAGTTTTCCACCACGTAGCGGCCGCGGTTGGCGGCTGCCACGTAAGCCTGGCGGCTCAGGTAGTAGTCGGCCACATGGATTTCATAAGACGCCAGCAGGTTGCGCAGGTAGATCATGCGCTGCTTGGCGTCCGGGGCGTAGCGGCTGTTGGGGAAGCGGCTGGTCAGCTGGGCGAACTCGTTGTACGAGTCGCGGGCGGCACCCGGGTCACGTTTGGTCATGTCCAGCGGCAGGAAGCGCGCCACCAGGCCGCGGTCCTGGTCGAACGAGGTCAGGCCTTTGAGGTAGTAGGCGTAGTCGACGTTCGGGTGCTGCGGGTGCAGGCGGATGAAGCGCTCGGCAGCCGACTTGGCAGCCTCGGGCTCTGAGTTCTTGTAGTTGGCGTAGATCAGCTCGAGCTGCGCCTGGTCGGCGTAACGGCCGAACGGGTAGCGCGACTCCAGGGCCTTGAGCTTGTTCACGGCGCTGTTGTAGCTGGAGTTGTCCAGATCAGCCTGGGCCTGCTGATACAGCTCGGCCTCGCTGAGGTTCTCGTCAATGACCTCTTTATTAGAGGAACAGGCCGCGGTAAGCCCGAGGATGGCGATCAGCAGCAGGTGTTTCACTTGCATAGCGGCTTGCGTCCCTTTGACGGCCGCTGTCTTGGGCGGTGCCGTCCTGTTATGATGAGCGCCCCGGCCAACCCCGGGACAAAAGAAGCCGTATTTAACCACAAGCTCGCAGCCGAAACCAAAGGCTGTGCGCCCGCCGAATCGAGCATGTCCGAGATCATTCAACTTAGCGCAGAGGTACCGTCCGAACTGGGCGGTCAACGCCTCGACCAGGTCGCCGCCCAATTGTTCGCCGAGTACTCGCGTTCGCGGCTTACTTCGTGGATCAAAGAGGGCCGCCTGACGGTCGATGGCGCCGTCGTGCGCCCTCGAGACACCGTCCATGGTGGCTCTGTGCTTGCACTTGAGGCCGAGCAAGAGGCCCAGGGCGAGTGGATCGCCGAAGACATCAAGCTGGACATCGTCTACGAAGACGACCAGATCATGGTGATCAACAAGCCGGCCGGGCTGGTCGTGCACCCGGCTGCCGGGCACGCCAGTGGCACATTGCTCAACGCCTTGCTGCACCATGTGCCGGATATCGTCAACGTACCGCGCGCTGGCATCGTCCATCGCCTGGACAAAGACACCACCGGCCTGATGGTCGTGGCCAAGACCTTGCAGGCGCAGACCAAGCTGGTCGAGCAGCTGCAAAGCCGTACGGTCAGCCGGATCTACGAGTGCATCGTGATCGGCGTGGTGACTGCCGGCGGCAAGATCAACGCCCCGATCGGCCGTCACGGTGGCGCACGCCAGCGCATGGCGGTGACCGAAGGCGGCAAGCCGGCGGTCAGCCACTACCGTGTGCTCAAGCGCTTCCGTTCGCACACCCACGTGCGGGTCAAGCTGGAAACCGGCCGTACTCACCAGATCCGTGTGCACATGGCCCATGTTGGTTTCCCGCTGGTCGGCGACCAGACCTACGGCGGCCGCTTCCGCATCCCGCCGGCAGCCAGCCCGACCATGGTCGAGGCGGTCAAGACCTTCCCGCGCCAGGCCCTGCACGCACGCTTCCTGGCGCTGGACCACCCCACTACCGGTGAGCGCATGGAGTGGGCGTCGGAGCTGCCGGATGATTTCGTCTGGTTGCTGTCGCTGCTGAATCAGGACCGCGAGGCGTTTATCGGATGAGTGGCCTGGCGCAGGCGCTGCTGTTCCCCGACTGGCCCGCACCGGCCACGGTTCGCGCCTGTGTCACGACCCGCCAGGGCGGCGTCAGCTTGCCGCCCTACGCATCTTTCAACCTCGGTGATCACGTGGGTGACGACCCCCTTGCGGTCGCCGAGAACCGCCGCCGCCTGAGCGACGAATTCGTCATTCAGCCCGCCTGGCTCAAGCAGGTGCACGGCCTGGCCGTGGCGGATGCCGACCCCTCGGTGGTCGCCGAAGCCGACGCCAGCTGGACCGACCAGCCAGGCATTGCCTGCACCGTAATGACCGCCGACTGCCTGCCCGTGCTGTTCTGCGACCGCGCAGGCACCCGTGTGGCTGCCGCGCATGCCGGCTGGCGCGGGCTGGCCGGTGGCGTGCTGGAAGCCACGCTGGAGCGCCTGGCATTGCCGCCTGAAGAGGTGCTGGTGTGGCTGGGGCCTGCCATCGGCCCGCAAGCATTCGAAGTGGGCCTGGAGGTGCGGGATGCCTTCACCGCCGTGCACCCAGAGGCTGCCAAGGCTTTTGTCGAGGGTGAGCGGCCGGGCAAGCTGATGGCCGACATCTATGCACTGGCGCGCATTCGCCTGGCGGCGCGCGGCGTTACTGCCGTCTATGGTGGTGGCCTGTGCACCGTCAGTGATGCACGGTTCTTCTCGTATCGCCGCACCTCGCAGGGCGGGCGATTCGCTTCGCTGGTCTGGCTGGCCCCGCACTGATCGGCTGGCACCGTTAATCCATAAGGCTGACTTTAGTCAACCCCGCTACGCTTGAATCTTCCAGAATCACCCTTATCTATAAGGTCATCTCAGGCAGGTTTCTTCATCAAAGGCGCTGTCCATCGCTCCGACCTGCCCTTATCAGGAAGGTATCCCCATGCGAATAGACCGTTTGACCAGCAAGCTTCAATTAGCGATATCCGATGCCCAGTCCCTGGCCGTTGGCATGGACCACCCTGCCATCGAACCCCTGCACCTGTTGCAGGCGTTGATCGAGCAGCAAGGTGGTTCGATCAAGCCACTGCTGATGCAGGTTGGCTTCGACATCAACAACCTTCGCCAGACACTGGTAAAAGAACTCGACCAGCTGCCGAAAATCCAGAACCCCACCGGCGATGTGAACATGTCGCAGGACTTGGCGCGCCTGCTCAACCAGGCCGACCGCCTGGCCCAGCAGAAGGGCGACCAGTTCATTTCCAGCGAGCTGGTGCTGCTCGCCGCCATGGATGAGAACAGCAAGCTCGGCAAGCTGCTGCTCGGCCAGGGTGTGAGCAAGAAGGCCCTGGAAAACGCCATCAACAACCTGCGCGGCGGCGCGGCGGTGAATGACGCCAATGCCGAAGAATCGCGCCAGGCGCTGGACAAGTACACCGTCGACCTGACCAAGCGTGCCGAGGAGGGCAAGCTGGACCCGGTCATTGGCCGTGACGACGAGATCCGCCGCACCGTGCAGGTGCTGCAGCGCCGTACCAAGAACAACCCCGTGCTGATCGGCGAACCCGGCGTGGGCAAGACTGCCATCGCCGAAGGCCTGGCCCAGCGCATCATCAACGGTGAAGTGCCCGACGGCCTGAAGGGCAAACGCCTGCTGGCGCTGGACATGGGCGCGCTGATCGCCGGTGCCAAGTACCGCGGTGAGTTCGAGGAGCGCCTCAAGTCATTGCTCAACGAGCTGTCCAAGCAGGAAGGCCAGATCATCCTGTTCATCGACGAGCTGCACACCATGGTCGGCGCCGGTAAAGGCGAAGGCGCCATGGACGCAGGCAATATGCTCAAGCCGGCGCTGGCGCGTGGCGAACTGCATTGCGTCGGTGCCACCACGCTCAACGAATACCGCCAGTTCATCGAGAAGGACGCAGCCCTTGAGCGACGCTTCCAGAAGGTATTGGTAGAAGAGCCGAGCGAGGAAGACACCATCGCCATTCTGCGTGGCCTCAAAGAGCGCTATGAAGTGCACCACAAGGTGGCCATCACCGACGGCGCGATCATTGCTGCGGCCAAGCTCAGCCACCGCTACATCACCGACCGCCAGCTGCCGGACAAGGCCATCGACCTGATCGACGAAGCGGCCAGCCGTATCCGTATGGAGATCGACTCCAAGCCGGAGGTGCTCGACCGCCTCGACCGTCGCCTGATCCAGCTGAAGGTGGAATCCCAGGCGCTGAAGAAAGAGGAAGACGAAGCCGCCAAAAAACGCCTGGAGAAGCTGACCGAGGAAATCGAGCGCCTGGAGCGTGAGTATTCCGACCTGGAAGAGATCTGGGCGTCGGAGAAGGCAGAAGTGCAGGGCTCGGCGCAGATTCAGCAAAAGATCGAGCAAGCCCGCCAGGAACTGGAAGCGGCCCGTCGCAAAGGCGACCTGAACCGCATGGCCGAACTGCAGTACGGGGTGATCCCGGACCTGGAGCGCAGCCTGCAGATGGTCGACCAGCACGGCAAGACCGAAAACCAGCTGCTGCGTAACAAGGTGACCGAGGAAGAAATTGCCGAAGTGGTGTCCAAATGGACCGGCATCCCGGTGGCCAAGATGCTCGAAGGCGAGCGCGAAAAACTGCTGAAAATGGAAGACCTGCTGCACCAGCGCGTGATCGGCCAGAACGAGGCGGTGACCGCCGTGGCCAACGCCGTGCGCCGCTCGCGTGCCGGGCTCTCCGACCCGAACCGGCCAAGTGGTTCGTTCATGTTCCTCGGCCCGACCGGCGTGGGCAAGACCGAGCTGTGCAAGGCCCTGGCCGAATTCCTGTTCGACACCGAAGAGGCCATGGTGCGGATCGACATGTCCGAGTTCATGGAGAAACATTCCGTGGCTCGCCTGATCGGCGCCCCACCAGGCTACGTAGGTTATGAAGAGGGCGGTTACCTGACCGAAGCGGTACGGCGCAAGCCCTACTCGGTGGTGCTGCTGGATGAAGTGGAGAAGGCTCACCCGGATGTGTTCAACGTGCTGCTGCAGGTGCTCGAGGATGGCCGCCTGACTGACAGCCATGGCCGTACGGTGGACTTCCGCAACACGGTGATCGTGATGACCTCCAACCTGGGCTCGGCGCAGATCCAAGAGCTGGCCGGTGACCGCGAAGCGCAGCGTGCAGCAGTGATGGATGCGGTGGGTGCGCACTTCCGTCCGGAGTTCGTCAACCGGATCGACGAAGTGGTGGTGTTCGAGCCGTTGGGCCGCGAGCAGATCGCCGGTATCACCGAGATCCAGCTTGGCCGCCTGCGCAGCCGCCTGAGCGAGCGCGAGCTGGCCCTGAGCCTGAGCCCGGAGGCGTTGGACAAGCTGATCGCGGTAGGGTACGACCCGGTGTATGGCGCGCGGCCGCTGAAGCGAGCGATCCAGCGCTGGATCGAGAACCCGCTGGCGCAAATGATCCTGGCCGGCAAATTCATGCCGGGTTCGGCGATCACTGCCAAGGTGGAAGGCGAAGAAATCGTGTTTGCCTGATCCTTTCGCTACAAAAACCAGCCCCGCACCTGCGGGGCTTTTTTATAGCTGCTGCCTTTGCCCAGCCATCGGGAAGCCCTGTGCAAGGCAGCCTGCCGGCCAGGATGCCCGGCCAAACCCCGCAAAACCGGGGCCTCGCCAGTTTTTTTCATAACTTGCTGAAATTTTTGAAAAAAGTGCTTGCACAGAAATAAGAGTGCCCCTAATATACGCCGCGTTGTCAGGCACTAAGCGAATCACAAGCAACACCGGTGACCGCAAAACAACTTAGAAATCAGTAAGTTGAATGAAAAAAAGTGGTTGACAAGCAAAACGAAGAATGTAGAATAGCCGGCCTCAGCAGCGACAACGCGAAAGCGGATAGCCAAAGAGATCGAAGCTAACACAGACTTCGAAGCTGTAAAGATGTACCGAAGTTCAGTTCCGCGATAGCTCAGTCGGTAGAGCAAATGACTGTTAATCATTGGGTCCCTGGTTCGAGTCCAGGTCGCGGAGCCAATCTCGGGGTGTAGCGCAGTCCGGTAGCGCGCCTGCTTTGGGAGCAGGATGTCAGGAGTTCGAATCCCCTCACCCCGACCATTTTCAGGGTCGTTAGCTCAGTTGGTAGAGCAGTTGGCTTTTAACCAATTGGTCGTAGGTTCGAATCCTACACGACCCACCATGTAAAAAGGGCATCTCGACTGAGATGCCCTTTTTCTTTTGCCTCGGTTTTATCCAGCGCAAAAAAATGCACCGCCTGGTGCAAATCTCCCGTATTCATTCGTCATGAACCTCCCCAAGAAGTTGGACATCAATCCAACGTCCTTGGGCAGTCCATCCTGCGACAGCGACTGTCTTGCTCAACTTCTAAGGCTGGCGCGATCCAGGTGGGAGCCGGCTTGCCGGCGATGGTCCGCAAAGCGGACCCAGATGCTCGCGGGTCCCGTCGAGCGCGCTCGGGCTGTTACAGGTCCGCTATGGGGGCTGCTGCGCAGCCCATCGCCGGCAAGCCGGCTCCCACCCCGACCGCGCAGTTCTTCAGGCCTGCGTTGTACCTGTTGAAGCAACTGCCTTGCTCAATTTCTCAAGGCTGGCGCGCCCCCTGTGGAAGCAACTGCCTTGCTCAACTTCTCAAGGCTGGCGCGACCCCTGTGGAAGCAACTGTCTTGCTCAACTTCTAAAGGCTGGCGCAATCCCTGTGGGAGCCGGCTTGCCGGCGATGAGGCCAGTAGAGACAACCTGAACCTCAAGCCTCTACCAGGCAGGTCAGTGCAGCTTCAGTCGCGGCTCAGTGCCCCGCCCAATCTTGCTACCCAGCATCATCATCGCCGTGCGGAAGAACCCATACAGCGCCATCTGGTGCATGCGGTACAGCGACACATAGAACATCCGCGCCAGCCACCCCTCCAGCTTCACGCTCCCCATCAGGTTGCCCATCAGGTTCCCCACCGCCGAGAAGCGCGACAGCGATACCAGCGACCCGTAATCCTTGTAGCTGTACGTCGGCAGCGGCTTGTTCTCCAGGCGCGCTTTCAGGCTCTTGGCCAGCATTTCAGCCTGCTGGTGCGCCGCCTGGGCGCGTGGCGGTACATTGCGGTCGCTGCCCGGTTGTGGGCAGGCTGCACAGTCACCGAAGGCGAAGATGTCATCGTCGCGCGTGGTTTGCAGGGTAGGGCGCACCACCAGCTGGTTGATACGGTTGGTTTCCAGACCGTCGATATCCTTGAGGAAACCCGGCGCACGAATACCGGCCGCCCACACCTTGAGGCTGGCTTGGATCACTTCGCCGCTGGCGGTCTTCAGGCCATCGGCGGTCACTTCGCTGACGGCAGCGTTGGTCATCACTGTAACGCCGAGCTTTTCCAGGGTTTTGTGCACCGGCACGCTGATGCGCTCTGGCAGCGCCGGCAGTACGCGCGGGCCCGCCTCGATCACGGTGATGTGCATGTCCTTGGGTTGGATACGGTCCAAACCATAAGCTGCCAGCTCATGCGCGGCGTGGTGCAGTTCGGCCGCCAGCTCCACACCGGTAGCACCGGCGCCGACGATCGCCACGCTGATCTTCTCACTGGCCTGGTCACCGGCATGGGCACGCAGGTAGTGGTTGAGCAGTTGCTGGTGGAAACGCTCGGCCTGCTTGCGGGTATCCAGGAACAGGCAGTGCTGCGCCGCGCCCAAGGTACCGAAGTCGTTGGTGTTGCTGCCCACGGCAATGACCAAGGTGTCATAGCGCAAGGTGCGTGCAGGCACCAGCTCGCGGCCCTCTTCATCCAAGGTGGCGGCCAGTTGGATCTGCTTGCCTTCACGGTCCAGGCCGCTCATGCGCCCCAACTGGAAGTTGAAGTGGTTCCACTTGGCCTGGGCCACGTAGTTCAGTTCGTCTTCCGAGGAGTTGAGCGAGCCGGCGGCCACTTCGTGTAGCAGCGGCTTCCAGATGTGCGTGAGGTTGGCGTCGACCAGGGTGATATCGGCCTGTTTACGCTTGCCGAGGGTTTTACCCAGGCGGGTCGCCAGTTCCAGGCCGCCGGCGCCGCCGCCGACAATCACGATGCGATGAGTCATGGGGATATCTCATAAGGTTTACGGAATTCTTGGCCCAAAGGGCCGGCCGCAAACTGTATGAGGGGAGGGCGAGCGCGAGGCAGCTCATAGCACCAGTCCACTCAACAGGCGGCTGAGGAGGCCCAGCCCGATGGTCACGGCCACCACCAGCACAAGGAGCAGCCACGGCCGGAATGGCTTGCGCTCGACTTGGTGCTGAGGGGCTCGCAGATACTCATCGACACGACGCTGATCTTCCGGATTCAGTCGGCTGGTCATGGTGGGCCTCGTCAGGTAGACGTATGTGACTGCCCGAACGCTACAGCGTTCCGGCAAGTACTTGAGACAAATGATAAAGCTTTCTATCCCTGGCGCCGAGTGTACGCCATCGCAAAGAGTCTCGGCACTGGATCAAAGACTGATGCCCACGTCGAACACAATGCTGCGCCCCAGGTTGCCGCGCAGAAAGTCTGGGGCGTCCGGGTGGGCGAACAGCACACGGGCGAAGGTCGGCCCCACCAGCGACAGCGAGCGCCACCCCTGGCGCAGGTACTCGGTGGGGGGCGGGAAGTGGGTGTTGAGGTCGAGTACTTCACGCTTGAGGCTGGCGAAAGCGATGATGTCCAGCTCGCTCAGGTCCAGCCCGCGTTCGCGATAGTTGTGGGCCTTTTTGCGCAAGGTGGGTGCCAGCCGCGCCAGCAGCTCGGTGGCCGCGATACGCCTGGGCCGCGCCTCGCGCCGTACCAGCTGGGCCAGTGAAAAGGCGCTGCGCCTGCGCTGCAGCTCTTCGCGCCACTCATCATTGAGCCGGCGGCCCTCGTCAAGCACGAAAAACACCTCGAACGACGCATCGCGGAACAACACATCGGGCGGCTCCTGGCCGGCCGGGGTGAAATCTTCACTGCGATAGGGGATGTTCAGCCCCTGCAGCAGGCGCTGGCATACCCACCGCTCCCGCTCCCATTTGCGAGCATTGGAAAGGAAGGCATTGGCTTGTTCGGCCTGGATGGTAAGCAGGCGCAGGTAGTCTGAGTCATCCATGCTCACAGCTTAGACGCTAAACCATGACGATAAGATGCTGTTTTTGAATGGGTGTAGACTCAGGTATGTCCACAGGCTCGACAGGGGCATTCGTCAAGTGATCAGCGCGCACGTCTTGTCCAGCACCAGCCTCACGCTCGGTTGGGTAGGGTTCGTCCCCATACTGCTGTGGGCAGCCAGCCGCACCCGCTGGCTGGAACTGTTCGCCGACAGCCGCCGGCAGCACCTGCTGTTCGGTACGGTGTTCTGCCTGTTCGCACTATGGCTGGTCAGGCGCGACTTCGACACCGGTGTGTCGTACCACTTCATCGGCATGACCGCCGTGACCTTGTTGCTGGACTGGCCGCTGGCGGTGCTCGGCGGGTTTCTGGCCCAGCTCGGCTTGTTGGCGCTGGGGCGCCAGGACCTCGCCGCGCTTGGGGTCAACGGCCTGCTGCTGATCGGCCTGCCGGTGCTGGTCACCGAAGTGTGCGCCATTCTGGTCGAGCGGGCGCAGCCGCGTAACCTTTTCGTTTATATCTTCTGCTCAGGGTTTTTTCCCGCAGCACTGACGGTGCTGGTGTGCCTGCTGGCCGGGTTGGGCTTGCTGTGGCTGGACGGGCGGTTCGCCATGCCAGAGTGGCTCAGCGACTTTGTCGGTTACCTGTGGCTGATGATGTTCCCGGAGGCCTTCATCAACGGCATGGTGATCAGTGCGCTGGTGGTGTTCTGCCCGGAATGGCTGGAGACGTTCAACCGCACGCGGTACCTGCAGGCACCGTGGAAGGACGATGAGCGGTGATCACTTGCCCCGCTCGGCCCGCCCCGGTGCAGCGCCTTAGTGCCGTGGCTCCAGGTCCCCCGAATACAACTCATCCTCGGCCTCTTGCGACCCCGCGATCTTGTGCTCTTCAGCCGCCCAGGCACCCAGGTCGATCAACTTGCAGCGGTCAGAACAGAACGGCCGGAACGCGTTTTTCGCGTCCCATTCCACAGGTGCGCCACAGGTAGGGCAATCGACGGTCAATGGCTGGCTCATGGCTGGCCTCCTCGTAAAGTCAGGTAAAAGTGGTGCAGATGGTCGATCTGCGCATGCAGCGCGGCAAGGTCACTGTCGTTGACCACCACATCATCGGCATGGCGCAAACGCTCTTCGCGGGCCATCTGAGCCTTGAGAATGGCCTGCACCTGCTCGGGGCTGGTGTTGTCGCGCTGCAAGGTGCGTGCAACCTGCAGCGCTTGCGGTGCATCGATAACCAGTACGCGCTGGGTTTTCTGAAACTGGCCAGACTCGATCAGCAGCGGCGACACATACACCGCATACGGCGACTCAGCCTTGGCCAGGTAGCTGAATATTTCCTGCCCGATCAGCGGGTGCAGCAGCTGTTCAAGCCACTTGCGCTGGGCCGGGTCGGCGAATATCACCTGGCGCAACGCTGTGCGGTCGAGCTGGCCGTCCTCCAGCAGCACGCCCGGGCCAAAGCGCTCGACGATGCTGGCCAGGGCCGGGCGGCCAGGCTCCACGACCCAGCGCGCTGCCTGATCAGCATCGACCAGGTGCACACCAAGCTCGACGAAGCGCTCGGCGGCGGCACTTTTGCCGCTGCCAATGCCGCCGGTGAGGCCGAGAATCCAGGGGGTGAACGGCGCAGTGGTCATCAGAATCCAAGCAGTTGCAGGTATGAGGCGTATATTTCATCACCCCAGAGCACGGCAATCCACCCCGCAATGGCCAGATAAGGACCAAAAGGTATCGCCGTGCCCATCGAATGGCTACGCAGGCGCAGCATGCACACCCCCACCACCGCCCCGACCAGCGACGACAACATCAAGGTCAACGGCACTGCCTGCCAGCCGCCCCAGGCCCCGATCAGCGCCAGCAGCTTGAAGTCGCCGTAACCCATGCCTTCCTTGCCGGTGATCAGCTTGAACAGCCAATACACCACCCACAGGCTGAGATAACCGGCCACCGCGCCCCAGATGGCGTCAGGCAATGGCACCACGGTAGCGAAAACGTTGACGATCAGCCCCAGCCACAGCGTTGGCAGCACTACCACATCCGGCAGGATCTGCTTGTCGTGGTCGATAAGGCTCAGCGCCAGCAGGCTCCAGGTAAAGGCCAGCAAGGCCAGTGCTTGCAGCCCGGCACCGGAATGCCAGGCCACCGCCAGCGACAGCCAGGCGCAGGCCAGCTCCACCAGCGGGTACCGTAAGCCGATAGGCTGTTTGCACGCAGAACAGCGCCCGCGCAAGGCTAGGTAACTGAGCACTGGAATATTTTCCCAGGCACGAATCGCGTGCCCACAGTGCGGGCAACGTGAGGCGGGCAGGCACAGGTCGAAGCGCTCGTGCTCATCGCTCGGCAGCCCCAGCGCCTCCTGCGCTTCACGCTGCCATTGGCGCTCCAGCATGATCGGCAGCCTGTACGCCACCACATTGATGAAGCTGCCGACCAACAGGCCAAGCACAGCCGCCACGGTGTAGAAATACGCCGGATGTTCGGCCAGTAACGTCCATAAAGTCATGTTCAGATCAAACTACCCAACTGGAAGATCGGCAGGTACATCGCCACCACCAGGCCACCGACCAGCAGGCCCAGGATCAGCACGATGGCTGGCTCCAGCAGGCTGGTCAACTGGTCCAGCGCCTGGCTGACCTGGTCCTCGTAAAGGCTGGCGGCTTTTTCCAGCATCTGGTCCAAGGTGCCGCTCGACTCACCGATGGCCGTAAGCTGTACCAGCAGCGGCGGGAATAACGGCTCAGCCGCCATCGCCTGATGCAGCCCTTGCCCATTGGCCATGCCCTGGCGCAGCCGTAAAACGGCCCGCTCGTGCAGCTCGCCGCCACAGGCCCTGGCCACGGTGGCCAGGCCATCCAACAGCGGAACCCCAGCGGCATACGCCGTGGCCAGGCTGCGCGCGAAACGGGCCAGCGCCGCTTGCCCCAGCAGCCGACCGAACACCGGCAGGCGCAGCACAGAGCGAGCTATCCACAGGCGCGCTGGCGCATGGCGCCGATACAGCTGGCGCACACCCAACATCACCCCAAGCAGGGTTATCAACAGCAGCGGCCCATGGCGGCCCAGCCCTGTGGAAAAGTCGATGACCCATTGCGTGAACGCCGGCAGCCCAGCATCAAAGCCGCTAAACAGGCTTTCAAAGCGCGGAATCACCTCCAGCAACAGCACCGCCGACACGCCCAAGCCCGTGAGCAACAGCAGCAGGGGATACAGCATCGCTTTACGCACCCGTTTGAGCAGTGCCTGGCGCTGCTCCAGCATGCCCGCCAGTTGCTCGAGCTGCCGGTCGAGCGTGCCGGATTGCTCACCCACCCGTACCAGGTTGCAGTACAGCCCGTCGAACCACTGCGGGTGGCGCTGCAACGCGTCCGCCAGCCCCAAGCCCGCCGCCACATCCTGTTGCAAACGCTCCAGCAACGCCGCCTGCCCCGCGCCGCACCCACTGCGGCCCATCACCGCAAAGGCCTGCAGCAGCGGCACACCCGCCTTCAGCAACGTAGCCAACTGCCGGCTGAAACCCGCCGGGTCGCTTTTCACCCGACGTTCAGGCCAGCGCCATGCCAGCCCGCCAGCGGGCCGTAAACTGGCAACGCGAATGCCCTGGCGCTGCAGCCCGGCCCGCACATAGGCCGGGCTGCGCCCAGCCATCTGCCCGCGCACTGCCGCGCCATTGGCATCGGTGCCCTGCCAGGCGTACAGCTGTGTTGAATGGTTCATGCAAAGGTCCTTTTCTGCCCGAGCGACAAGCCTGGAAACAGCTTGCCGTGTCCATGAAGGGGCGCGCATTGGCGATGCTCACTAGAGTAGTTCAGCGAAGGTGACGCCCCGGCAGGCAGGGGTGACAAAAGGTGTCTGTTCAGGCCTACTGCGCCGCTGCCAGCCGGGTCGAGCCTGACCTCAACGAACACGCGTATCAAAAAGGAATCCGTTCATGAAAGGGCAACGCGGTATCACCCTGATCGAACTGATGATCGTCGTCGCGATCATCGGCATCCTGGCGACCATCGCCATCCCGATGTACACCAACCACCAGTCACGCACCAAAGCGGCTGCCGGTTTGCTGGAGATCAGCGCGCTGAAGGCAGCGATGGACCTGCGCTTGAATGAAGGAAAGGATGTGGCCGATGCAGCCGCACTGGGCGGCCAGCCCGCCACTGCCCATTGCGCGATCACCGCCGCCGGCAAAGCTGCCGACGGCAGCGCGAGCATCGTCTGCACTCTGGTGGATGCCCCGGCCAACGTGGTGGGCAAAGCCCTCACCCTGACGCGTTCGGCTACCGGCTGGCGCTGCACCACCAACATCGAGGAAGACCTGGCGCCCAGTGGCTGCAAAGGGGCCTGAGGGTAGGGGAATAAGCCAGGCGAAACAGGCGTTTGCGTAACGGCTGCGGCAGTGGTACGTTGCGCTACACGCCGGTGTAGCTCAGTCGGTAGAGCAGCGCACTCGTAACGCGAAGGTCGCAGGTTCGATTCCTGTCTCCGGCACCACTTCAGGTTCCAGCGAAGGCTACCAAAATCTCTGAAACCTCGTAAAACCCGCCTTCTGGCGGGTTTTTTCGTTATGGCGTTCCGTGGGAATCCGACAGCTGCCAGCCGATTTAGGGGTAACGTTTTGGATAAAGTCGGTTCGATAAGGCGGTTTAGCGTTATGGTCGTACTACTGCTCCCCTGACCGACACCGCAGTGGCTACAGGTTTTTCGTCGCATCGAGTCGCGGGGTGCTCTGGAGAAGCTGCGCAAGGTCAGGCAACGCTGCCAAGAGGTCTATCGTCTCGCGATCGCCACTGGCCGTGCTGAGTACAACCCTATCTCTGATATCGGTGGAGCACGTCAGACGCCTACGTTTCGACACAGTTCGACCGTGCCGCGACCTGGTGCAAGGGCAGGTCGTTCAGCCCCCTCCCTCCCTCTCGGATGCGCAGATGGTGAAAACCGCCACGCTCCTGACTAGCGCTGATCTGCAGTAGAGCAGCTTCCTTTCGGGTCGGCGGAGGTCGTCATACCGCAGTGCGGTAAGCATGGTCCCATCGTGTAGCCCTTGAGCAAGTCCGACGATGGTCATCGAGTAGCGCCTTGGCCTAGTGGGGCGCCCAGGATCTGTGTATCCCTTTATTTCTTGGAGACCGCTTCGGAGCGGGCACTTGCTTTTCAGTCTCAGCGGGAGTACCGGCCGAGGGGCTGTGGGCGACCGGTCACTAGCTCACGGCTATGCTTAGGCCAGCACATCGCTGCGTTTCGTTTATTTCGTTTGTTGCAATTTTCGTTTATTGCGATTATAAAATCTCTACCTGCCGTATGTGACGCCAGGAATTTCAAATCGCTTGTGGAGATACATCATGACCACCGCCGATCTCGCTCGAAGCATCCTTCCAGATGAGAAAGCGATCGCCGCGGCTATTGAATCAAGCCGCCAGATTGCTGCTTTCGTTTCGACGAAGCTGGATACTCAGCGTATTGAACTGGTTGATGAAGCCCAGCAACGCCAAGCCGTTGAGCTACCAACGTTCGCTCTTAGACTGCTCGGGGACATACTTAACGAACTGGCCTTAGGCAACACCGTGAAGGTGGTGCCGATCCACGCAGAACTGACTACTCAAGAAGGCGCCGACATGCTCAACGTCTCGCGTCCGCATCTTGTCAAGCTGCTGGACGAGGGTCAGATTCCACACACAAAAACCGGCAGCCACCGTCGCATCAAGTTCACCGATATCATGGCCTACAAAGCCGACCGTGACAGAGCGAGCCAAGCCGCCATGGAAGAACTGGCTGCACAAGCCCAAGCGCTTAATATGGGCTATTAATGAGGCATTCACCGTTCACTGTTATCTATGACGCCTGTGTGCTGTATCCAGCACCTCTGGGTGATTTGCTGATGCACCTGGCCTTGACCGGCGCGTAGCGTGCGCGCTGCTCCGGGCAGATCCATGATGAGTGGACGCGAAATGTGCTGAAAAATCGTGCTGACCTGACAAAAGCTCAGCTTGATCGTACTGTTGAAGCCATGAACCGGGCAGTACCTGATTGTCTTGTGAACGACTACGAGCCGTTGATACAAGGGCTTGACCTTCCTGACGAAGATGATCGGCACGTCTTGGCCGCTGCAATCAAATGCGGTGCATCGGTCATCGTCACATACAATCTCAAGGATTTCCCCGCTGAGATCCTGATGCGCTTTGAGATCGAGGCTTTGCATCCCGATGTCTTTCTTTCTGACATCTGGGACCTAGACCAAGCAGCCGTGCTCGAGGCAGTCCAAAAGCAGCGCGCCTCTTTGAAAAATCCTAGGTACACGCCTCGCGAGCTACTGGATACCCTGCTTAAGCAACGTCTCCCAGAAATCGTCAAGCACCTTTCCCGCTACGAGCTGTTGATTTGATCCTGCTTGGGCCGAGATTCACTCGGTCTCATGCGAACCCCGCATCTTATACTCTCAGGAGTGGCAATCAGAGGGCCGCAGGCTGCGCGACACGATGAAAGGCCGGTCGCCAGTCTGTCGAAGGCCTGCGCCAGGGCAGCTATTCTTCTGGTTTCCTTGAGCCCCGACGCACTGCTGAGAAAACGATGCCGGTGGGTCTTCAGAGAGGCCTACATCCAAGGCTTTTCTACACGCTCGGTGGGCGGGCTAGTCAAGGTCATGAGCATGACCGGCATCCCTCAAAGCCTGGTATCTCAGCTGGCTGGGGAGATCAATGAGCGCGTTCACGATTTGCTTGAGCGCCCGTTTGAAGGTGACTTTGCCGCCGCCATGGTCTCACTGGCTTGCGCGCGCTGCTTGCCACCTCTCTGCGTACAGAGCCTAGAGCCGTTTTTCCATAACGATGGTGCGTTCCGCCCCATGAAACTCGTCGCGGATTTTCTGATACCCCAACGCGGTATAGAACCCTTCAGCTGTAATCGACGATGGCACACGTACAGCCACAATGCCGGCGTGGGCAGCGGTTGCATGAATGACATCCATCAAATGCCGACCAATCCCGCCTTTTTGGTGAGCTGGATCGACGAAAACACTTCTGACGACATCACCATCGAGCCCAGCAGTGCCGATGATTTTTTCGCCCAGCAGGGCTACGAATACCCTGCGCGTAGCAAGTTGCGCGGTGACGACCTCAGGAGCAAAATTGCGCTCAACCTGAGCGATCACATCGGGCGCGTAGTCTTGGGAATTTGACTCACGCAGGGCGGCTAGAACTACACGGCTAATCGCTGCTGCATCTCTGCTGGTGGCCGGACGAACGTGGCATTGCATACTGAGACCTCAATCCTAGAGGATCACAGCTTAGCCCATCACACTGAGCCTCCCGAGTCGCTCACCCATCCCTGACAAGCCGCGAAACCTTTTTAACCATACCTTGAAGCACATCGCCGCACACCCGATCAATCGGTTCGATAAACTGCCCCCTTGGAGCGTTTCTTTCACCCTATCCACACTGCGAGGTGGCCGCCCTCATGGTCAAAGCTGTTCGCTCACTCAAACCTGCAGCAAACCTGTTGTTGCTGCACATTGAATTGAAATATGTCGAGCCAGGTATCTGGCGCCGCGTGGCGGTGCCGGAAAACATCACCTTGGGCAGATTGCATTCGGTGATCCAGGCCGCGATGGGATGGGAGGGAGGGCATCTGCATGAGTTTGAAATTGCCGGTGAGAGTTACGGCATACCCGACCCCGATGGTTGGGGCCCGCCGGTAAAGCCGCAAGCCCGCAAAACTTTGGTCAGAGCGCTGTGCGGGAAGAAGAGTTTCCGCTATGTGTATGACTTCGGGGACGGCTGGGATCACCGGATCAAAGTCGAGAAAACGCTGCCCGCCATCGCCTGTCCGCAGGTGCCGTATTGCGTCGATGGTGCCAATGCCTGTCCGCCGGAAGATGTGGGCGGTGCGCCAGGTTATGCCGAGTTTCTTCAAGCCATGGCAGACCCCAATCATCCAGATCATGAGGCCATGATGGAATGGCATGGGGATATCTTCGACCCGGCGGCTTTTGACTGTGAAATTACTAATAGTTGGTTGAAGGTAATCAGGGTCTGAAAGTCCCGGGCAGTGCGGATTCTCGCGCAATCGCCGGCGCGGCGCATATCTACGGGGCGCCTCAAAGGGCCTCGGCACGCACTCCCAAATTCGCCACTTCCACGGCAATCAGTGAAGACCCACTGCATTTGCTTTTTGGGGCGCCGTTTCATGTCATGGCGGCTGTGCGTGGGAGACCCTCGGGTCTGCCGGGTTCCTTTTCCTCGGTTCGCCAACCTGCGTACAGCTGCCACCCTAACCGTTTGGCGACGGTCAGCGTGGTGTTCTAACCGAAAAGGACCTCATGCATGCTTACCCTAAGCCTATCCAGGATCCTCGCATCACTACAACTGGTGGTGGGCACCAGTCGGCCAACCGACGTGTTCTAGCGTCTCGTGTAACCGCCGCCGTGCGTGGGAGATCCTCGGGTCTACCGGGTGCCTTCTCATTGGTTCGCCAACTTGATACAGCTTCCACACAAACCGTATTTAACTGCAACTGCCAGTTTTTGATCGCTTCCTACGAGAATCGATGACTTTTCCCACAGTATCCAACCTTGCCCTTCTATGGTTACGGAGATAAATTTCTCCTGTCGCGGAAAATTTCGTGACAGGGCGTAGGAACCCGTTGGTAAACTTGGCGCACGCACTAGGCGCCCCCTGCACCGCAGCTGGCGCTTTTTTTGTGCCAGCCGTGCTGTGTCATGGCGGCTGTGTGTGGGCAGGCTTCGGCCTGGCCGGGTTTCCAAGTTTCCCGGTATTCCTACCCCATACACAGCTGCCACCCAATCCCGTAGGAAGGATCGTGACAGCTCCAACTGAAAACTTGGAGTCCCATGCATGCTTACCCTAAGCCTATCCAGGATCCTCGCATCCGTTCTCCGCCGCCGTCGCCCTTCGCCGGCTCCCGAACCCCACCGTTTCTACCCCATCTACGACCCGTCACGTCCGCACAGCACACCCAAGCAGGTGCCCCATGACTGACCAGGAACGCTTGTCCACAATCCAGAGCTACGCCTGGACCCTCGAGCTGCTCGGCGAAGCCCTGGTGCAGCATGACGAGATGCTCGAGTGCGAACACAACCCGCACCTGAGCTTCCGAAACACCGCAGGTATCCACCAGGCGATCCGGATCATCAGCCAGCTGGCCAGTGAGCAGTGTTCGAAAGTGAGCCTTATGCAAGGCGAAGCCAGCTAGCAGGGCAGATCAAGGGCTGTCTGTGCCTCCCGTAACAGGGCAAGTCCAGGCACCCCCGATCAGTCGTTGTAGCCTGTAAGCCCTGCCTTGCAACGCGAACGCGGTCTCCGGTTTGTACCGGAGGCCCGCTCACACAGCCCGCCCCTCCGATTGAAACCTCACCCCGCTCACGCTTTGTGGGCCGCCCCCGGCAACTGCACGCCCTTGGGCCTCAGCAGCGTGCTCAACCCCAGCAATAACACGGCACCGATGGCCATAATCCCCCAGGCCCAGTGCAACGAACTGAGCTGGTCACGGACAATGCCGGCAACCAGTGGCATGCTTGCTGCGATCAGGTAGCCGCCGCCCTGCACGAACGCCAGCAGGGCGCCCGCTTGGGTTGGCGAGTGGGTGTGGTCAAGGGTGACGATGAGCGACAGCGGGAACAAGGCACCGATGCCAAGCCCCAGGCACAGGGTGGCCAACACGGCCAGTTGCACAGGGGCGAGCATCAGGCAGGCCAGGCCGGCAAGCAATAGCAGTATCACCACGGTCAGTGGTTGCCTGCGGTCTGGGTAGCGGTGAATGAGGGCTGAAACCAGCAGGCCGGCGATGACTTCGGTGACGGTGAGGGCGCCAAGCAGGTAACCCGCCTGGGTGGCCGTCCAGCCCAGTTCCACATAAAACGGCGGCAGCCAGGCCAGCACCAGGGTGTAGGCGCCCGTGCCAATGCCGAAGAACAACAACAGCAACCAGGCCCGCCCGCTGCGGTACGGCAAGGTGGCATCGCTGTGGCTGCCGGGGTCGCTGCCGGCGGCGAGCAACCAGGCGATCAAGCCGACCAGCGCCGGCAAAGCCGCAACCCCCAGCGTCAGTTGCCAGCCGAAGGTGCTGGCACCCGGTGCCGCAAAGGCAGCGGCCAGCGCGGCGCCGCCCATGATGCCGGTGGTGAACAGCCCCATCAGCATGCCTGCGCTTTGCGGGTGGCTGCGCTTGATGAACGCGGGCATCAATGCCTGGATGACTGCAATGCCGACCCCGCCCAACGCGGCTGTTGCGATCAGCGCCGTGGCGGAGGTGATATAGGCCCGTGCGGCGCAGCTGATGACGATCAGCGTAATACCCATCGCCACACCCCGCACTTCACCCACCAGGCGCAGCAGCCAGGGGCCGGACAGCGCGAACAACCCCATCATCATCACGGGCAGGGTGGTCAGCAGGCCGCCTTGGGCGTTGCTCAGGCCCAGGTCGTGTTGCAGGGTGCCGAGCAAGGGGCCGATGGCCGCCATGATGGGGCGTAGGTTCAAGCCGATCAGCATGGCCAGTAGGCCTATGCACGCTTTGCTTGGCATATCACGCATGTTGAAGTGGCTCCTGCAGGAAGGTGCATAGCGCCTGGTTGAAGGCCTGGGCGTACGGGATGTTGAACACGTGGCCGTCACCCGGCAGGGTGATCTGGCGGGCATGGGCGATGCGTTGGGTGATGTCTTCGGCTTCCGAGCGTGGGCTGATCAGGTCGCCTTCGGCGGCAAGTACCAGGGTCGCTGCTTGAATGGCTGGTAATTGATCGCGCAGGTCGTAACGCTTCATGCCATTGCACCAGCGGATCTGGCTTTGCGCTGACAGTTGAGCGGCCTGGGCGTGCCAAGCCTGGTAGAGGCATTGGCCGTCGGCCGAGGCGGCATAATCAGCGCCCACCAACACCGGCCAAGTGGCCTTGAAACGCTTCAGGCAGCCGTCCGCCTGCGCAAGGTTTGCGGCCCACTCGTTCAGCAGCCCTTGGCGATACGGGCTGTTCATGCTGGCGAATGTGCCGGCGACCACCAGTTGCTGTACGGCCTCAGGTGCATGGCAGGCCATTTCCAGTGCCACCATGCCGCCCAGAGAAAGGCCGACCAGGTGGGTACTTTCCAGCCCCAGGTGGTCGAGCAGGGCCAGCATTTCCAGTGCCTGGGCATGGGCCGTGATACCTTCTGGCGCTTCGCTGGACGCGCCGTGGCCCAGCAGGTCGGATACGATAACGCGGTGGCCCAGGCTGAGCAGTGCACTGGCTTGGGGCCCCCAGGCGCGCCCGCTGTTGCCCAGGCCGTGCAGCAGCAGCACTGGGCTGCCGGCGCCTGAGTCGTAGTAATAGTGCCGATGCGGTCCGTGTACGAAAAATGCCATGTGCTCTCCTGATCCTTCAGTCGTATCGTCAGCAAGATAGCTTAACGTTAAGATAGTTTAAAGGCGTCGGAGTTCAGGAGTTTGCACGGGTTAACAGTTGATCAATTGCCCGGTGAAGGACAGCTATGAACGATCATGTGGATTTCGTCGTCGCGCAGTGGGCGCAGGCGATGCCCTCGGTGGACGTCACATCCATGGAGATTTTCGGGCGCATGGCGCGCATCCAGAAGCACCTGGAGCGCATGCGTGCCGAAGCGTTGGCACAGTTCGGCTTCAAGGAAGGCGAGTTCGATGTGCTGGCGACACTACGCAGGGCAGGGGCGCCATACCGCCTGACGCCAACCGAGCTGTACCGCTCTTTGTTGATCACATCCGGGGCGATGACCAACCGGCTGGCCCGGCTGGAAAGCGCCGGCATGGTCGAGCGCGTTGCCGACGACCACGACAAGCGCAGCTACCAGGTGGCGCTGACGGCGGCAGGTAAGGTGTTGATCGAGAAGGCTCTGCTTACACATACTGAGATTCAGGAGCTGGTGCTGGCCCCTTTGAGTGCCAAGCAGCGCGCAGGTTTTGCGCAGCTGTTGAAGCAGGTGCTCGCGTGCCTGCCTGGCGAAGGGGCGCCCAGCCAATGAACCGGAAAATTCAGGAGGAATTTTCATGCTGCACAGCAACTACCTCAAGCAGTTGGATCTGCAAGACATCGTGGTGTTTCTCAACCTGCTCGAGCTACGCAGCGCCAAGCGCACCGCCGAGCTGATGAGCGTCAGCCAGCCTACCGTCAGTTATTGCCTCAAGCGCCTGCGTGGCTGCTTCGATGACACGCTGTTTTCTTCTTCCCAGGGCGTGTTGCTGCCCACCACCAAGGCCGAGAAAATCGCGCCCTACCTGCGTGTGGTGGTCGAGTCGGTCAACCGCTGCGCGGAAGACGACAGCACGGTTTCGCCGCAGGCGGTGCGCAAGATCTGGAGGCTCTGCGCCCCGGAATATTTCGAGTTGTCATTCCTGCCCCAGGCCTTGGCGGTGTTGTCCCGCAACCACGGCAATACCTCGCTGCACCTGGACCGCCTGAGCCGCGACTTGCCAGTGGACCGGCTGATATCCGGCGAAATCGACATCGCCATCGGTTTTGGCCCGGGCTACCACCAGATGCACCCCGAGTTGCAATGGCAGCCGGTGCTCAATGACGACTTCGTGTGCCTGACCAGCCAGAACACGCTGGCCAACGAGGGGGCCATGAACCTCGATGAGTTCTGTGCATCGCCCCATGTGTTCCCTACGCCATGGATCTCGGAAAAGAACATGGTCGACAGCTGGTTGGATAAAGTCGGCCGTTCACGCAACGTGCTGGTGCGCGCCAACGGCTATCAGGCCTGCGTGAACATCGTTGCCGCCGTGCCTTGCACCTTGGCATTGCCGGCGCGCTTGTTGCCGCACCTGCGCATCGCCCCGCAAGTAAAAGTTTGCCAACCGCCGCTGGGCTTTCCCAGTTTTACGCTGGACATGATCTGGGCGCGCGATCGCAGTGACAGCAAGGATATTTCCAGCCTGCGCGCGTTGGTCGAGCACGTGGCCGAAGCCTTGTTGACGGAACGGTGACACGGCCTATTTAAATTTTCGCAACGCCTTTAGATTTCTTAAAACCAGCAGCGTGCTCATTTCACTTACTGTGTGGTCATCGGGTAGCGGATGTCTACCTGACCCCACAGTTCACGGAGGAATGAGTCATGTTGGCGCAAGTTCAACCCTGGGTGTTCCCTTATTACCGGCAGCCGACCCCCTGTTACGGTTTTGAATGTGTAGTTGCTGTTGACCGTGATATGCGGGTCAGCGACGGTATCAAGGGTGCAACGCTTTACGAAGACCTGGCCCACAGCGGTGCGGTCATCTACCGCGATTTTGCAGATACCCTTGCAGACTTCAATGAGTTTGTCAGCGCACACTCGTCGCGCGTCACCTTTGACCCGGCACGCAAGGCAGCCACCTCCAACACCGCGGAAATCGAAGCGGGTGTGCACGAGATGGGCCTGCACCGCGAGAATGGCAACCTGCCGTTCAACCCTGATCTGCAGTGGTTCTATTGCCTGGAAGCGGCTTCGGTCGGGTCGCAAACTACCCTGTGCGATGGCCAACGGGTGTTGTTCGACTTGTCGGCTAAAACCAGAAAGTTATTTGAACAGCGCGATATTCGTTATGCCCGGCGTATTCCATGGCAGAACGTCAAACGCTTCCTCAGCATCGAACTTCAGTTACCGCTGGAGGCTATTACGGATGACCACCTGCAGCAGGTCAACGACCAAGTAGCGGGGCAAACTTACCGGCGCATCGATCAAAACCTTATTGCGTCAGAGTTGGTTATTTCTGCTGTCGAAACCAGTTGCTTCAGCGGGCGCAAGGCCTTCTGCAATTCGATGCTGGGCCCTAGCGTCAATTACGAACCGCCGCGTATTACCTGGGCTGATGGCGAAGATATCGCCCTGGACATCTGGGATGAAATCAAGGAAGTGACCGAACGCAATACCTACAGCCACTTCTGGCAGAAAGGCGACATCGTGGTGATCGACAACACTCGCGTCATGCACGGCCGCCGCCGACTGGAAGACACTTCGCGGCGCATTTTCGGCGCTCAGAGCTACCGCATTGCAGGGACCAGCCAATGATCAGCAAAAAAATGCAGGACTACCTGGCGGCAACGCCCGACCGCATCGTCATCCGTGAAATGAATGGCCGCACCCATACGCTGCACGAACTGCGACGCGATGTGATGCGCCTGGCCAGTGCCCTTGAAGGGCGAGTGGGGCGCTGTGAACGCAAGGTCTTCGGTATCGCCATGCGCTCATGCTACGAGTGGGTCTATACGCTGCTGGCGATTCAGAAAGTCGGTGCAGTGCTGTTGCCGGTGCCTATCGAGTTCTCCGACGACCAGATCGGCAGCCTGCTGGGCAAGGCTGCCGCGGTGTTCGTCAGCGACGAGCGAACTGCCAGCCGGCTGCACGGCATCCTGCCGGGCAAGGCCTGCTTCATTCCTGGCCAGCTGATGAACCAGGCCATCGGCGAGGAGTGGCGCAACGAGGATGAGTTGATCCCGGAGGGCATCGTTTCGATCATCCATACCTCCGGCACCACCTCCAAACCCAAGGGGGTGATGATTCGCGACGAGGCCGTGGGGCTGCTGGTGGACAACGTCATGAAGCGCCTGCCACAGCAACCGCTGCACTACTTCTCGATCGTGCCGATGAGCTTGTTGATCGAGCAGGTGCTCGGCGTGTTCATCCCGATTCTGTCGGGCGGTTCACTGACGTTGATGCCCGAGGGCGTGACCGAATATGGCGCGGCGAGCGGCAATGCCCGGCAGTACCTGGAGCTGATCGCACCCAACCAGCCCAACTTCCTGTACCTGCCGCCCAAGTTGCTTGAGGAAGCCAATGGGCTGCTTGAGCATTGCACGGTCGAGCAGCTGTTCGGCCCGCAACGGCCGCACATCATCACCGGCGGCGCGAAGATTCCGGCCACAGTGCTGGAGGCGCTGGACGCGCGCGGCGTGCAGGTGTTCGAGGCGTATGGCCTGAGCGAGAACTCATCGATCATCTCGCTGAACTCGCCCGCCGAGCGGCGCATTGGCTCGGCCGGCAAGCTGCTCGACGGTATCGAACCCAAGCTGGTCGATGGCGAACTACTGGTGCGCACGCCCACCCTGTGCGCGGGGTACTACAACGCTGACGATACCGCCTGCGACCTGTCCGACGGCTACTTGCATACCGGTGATATCGCCGAATTTCGCGACGGTTACCTCTACATCACCGGGCGCAAGAAACACGTGATCATCCTTTCCACGGCGCGCAACATCTCGCCGGAATGGGTGGAGAACGTCTACAAGGAGAGCCCGCTGGTGGACGACATGATCGTCATGGGGGAGGGCAGGGACGAGCCCTGCGCCATCGTGCTCAGTGCTGCGGGTGCGGAGCGCGTACGCAGCGAAATGGCGCGCCTGGAACATCGCCTTGCCGATTTCGCCCGGGTTCGCCAGGTGCGCGTCATCGAGGATATCGCCCTGTTCCGCGAGCAGTTCTACACCGTGACCGGGCGCCCGCGGCGTGCGGAAATCGAAGCCCGCTTCATCGACCAGCTGTACGCCTGAGTACGAGGGAGCCAGCATGTACATCGTGCGTAATTTCTATAAAGGCCGGCCCGGTTACCGATGCCTGCAAGAGGCGGTGCGGGCGCACTACCTCAAGCACTACCAGGCAACGCCAGAACCTGAGCCCGATCTGTTCGTATGCCTGACCGACCCCAACGGTGGCGCACCAGGCTATGCCTGTGCCGGCATCAGTTACGGTGATTCCGGCAAGCTCTTCAGTGAGTACTACCTGGATCAGGGGCTGGATGAGCGTTATGGGCTGGACCGCGCCCGTATCGCCGAAGTGGGCGCCTTCGCTTCATTTCGCAGTGGCAGCGGTGCAGGCAAATACCTGCTCAACAATGTCATCAAGACCTTGGCGCTGCGCAACTTCGGCCTGGTGGTGCTGACCGCTACCGAACAGGTGCGCCAGTTGCTGGCGCCGATCGTCGACAACCTCGACGACCTGGGCGGTGCGGACAGGGGGCGGGTAAGGGACCCAGGCGTCAATTGGGGCTCCTATTACGACCACAGGCCGCGGGTGGTGGTGTCGCGTTTGTCATCGCCCAGCATCTGGATGAGTGCACCTGCACCCGGCCTCGCCCATCCCCATTTCGCCAATCAGGCATCTGCCTGACCTGATCACCATGCCGGGCATCACTGTGCCCGGTGTGCTGGAGGTAAACATGAACGCGACCAAGCGTTACGAGAATTTCATTGTGTTCCTGGCGCCGCTGATCAACAGCGTTGGCGGCATCGCCATCGACCTGTATGCGCCCAGCATTCCTTCCATCGGCCGGGAACTGTCGGCCAGCCCTGCATTGATGCAGAACACCATCACCATCACGCTCCTGTTCTATGCGATCGGCCAGCTGTTCTTCGGGGTCATGGCCGATGCCCGCGGGCGCAAGCCGGCGGTTCAGTTGGGCCTTTTGGTGTTCCTCGGCGGCAGCGTGCTGGCAACGGTTGCCAGCTCGATAGAAATGCTGCTGCTGGCCCGAGCGCTGCAAGGGTTCGCTATCGGCGCTTGCCAGGTGGTCGCGCGGGCTTTGCTGGTGGACGTCGTCAAGGGGCCTCGTTTCTATGTGGCGATCATCTACCTGAGCCTGGCCTTTGGCCTGGGCCCGGTCATCGCGCCCTACGTGGGTGGGCTGATCGAAGTGCATCTGGGATGGCGCTACAACTTCGTGCTCTATGCGGTATACGCGGTGATCGTGCTGGCCTTCGTGCTGGCGGGGCTCAAGGAGTCGCTGGGGGTGACGGGCAGGCGCAGTGCACTGCAGACCATCGCAGGCTACCGCTGCATCCTGGCCGACAGTCGCTTTCGTTCATCGGTCATCGTGCTCGGTTCCAGTTTCTCTGCCTTCTTGCTGTGGAACGTGTTCGGGCCGCACATCGTCCAGGAGCGCCTCGGGCACAGCGCTCAGTACTTTGGCACCACGGCGCTTGCCGTAGGCAGTTGCTACCTGGTGGGGACCTTGGTCAACCGCGCGCTGGTCCGTCACGTCAATGCGCATGCCTTGATGTGGGCCGGGATGGCGCTGTTCCTGCTCGGTGTGGTGGTGATCGCGGCGATGCCGGGCGGTTTGAACCTGGTGAGTATCCTGGGTGGCATCATGCTGGTCGCATTTGGCCAGGGTTTCATCTTCTCCAATGCCATGGCCCGTTCCATGTCCCTGTTCCCGGACCGGGCAGGGGTGGCGGCAAGCTTGCAGGGCTGCTTGATGCTGGTGTTCGGCTCCCTTGCCTCGGGCATCGTCAGTGCCTTGCCGCTGGCATCCAACCTGGCCATCGCCGGCGTGTTCCTGGTGCTGTGGCTGGTATCGCTGTCGGGCATGCTGAGTGTGCGGATGCAACAGCAGGCGTCGGTGGCCTGAAGCCACGCAGTGCCGGGTGGGTTGGCTGGCGGGGTGGTGCAACGCCCCGCCATGCGCTGTCAGCGGATCAGGGCGGGGACCGCCCTTACGTAAATCAACTCACTGATCAGCTCGATCAATGTTTGCGTGATCACCGCCGCGGCCGCCAGCGTGCGCATGTCTTCGGGCAATGCGAGCGCCAGCGGCAACACCACCAGCGAATTGCGCGTGGCGCTGCTGAACGTCACCGAGCGGGCCTCGGCCACCGGCAAACGCAGCAGCCGCGCCGAGGCAAACCCCAGTACCGGGGCCAGCACCATGAAGCCGATGTACACCGGGATCACCGGCAGCAGGCGGTCGAAATCGCGCACCACCACGGCGATCTGCGAGCCGATCACAGCCACCAGCACCAGTGCCATCGCCGGCACCGGCATCCACGCCCAGGCGTCATTCCACACCGAAACGCTACGTGACTGGCGTGCTCCGGCCGAGGTGAGCACCGCCAGGATCAGCGGCAGCACGATCAGCAGCGCGAACGCCTCCACGAATGGCGTGATGGAAATCGCCACGTCGCTGCTGTCGCCCAGCATCACCGCCAGGTACACCGGCAACAACAGCAGTTGCACCAGTAACAACAAGGGGGTGGCGGCGAGGGTGAGGCGTGAGTCGCCTTTGCCGATGTGGGTGAACACCACCACGTAGTCGATGCAGGGCGTAAGCAGCACCAGCAGGGCGCCGATGAGGATGGCCGGGTGCTCGCCCAGGCCTCGGGTGGCGGCCCACACCAATAACGGCACGAGGATGAAGTTGGCCAGCAGCAGCGCGGCCATGAAGCGACGGTTGCCCAGGCCTTGGCGCAGGTCCAGGAAGGGGATTTGCAGGAACATCGCGTACATCAGCACGGCAATGGCCGGGGTGACCAGTGCTTGCAGGTGGCGCGCGGTGTCGGTGGCCAGCAGGCCGAAGGCCGCGGCGGCGAGTACGGCAGCGAAATACAGCGCGATTTGATGGGTTTCGAGTTGCTCTCTGGTCAAGGCGGCGTCCTGGCGTTCGCGGTGGTGTGAGGTTGGCTTGCAAGGGTAAAGCTTGCCAGGCATGAAAAAGCCCGGCACGAGGGCCGGGCTTTTTCACATCAGGCTACTGCCAGTCAGTTGCCGTACACCGGCAGCTTCTTGCAGATGGCCTTGACCTTTTCACGTACGGCGTCGATGACGGCGTCGTTGTTCAGGTCTGCGAGGATGTCGCAGATCCAGCCGGCCAGTTCTTTACACTCGGCTTCTTTGAAGCCGCGGGTGGTGACGGCTGGGGTGCCGAAACGCAGGCCCGAGGTCACGAACGGGGAACGTGGGTCGTTAGGGACCGAGTTCTTGTTGACGGTGATGAAGGCTTTGCCCAGGGCAGCGTCAGCATCCTTACCGGAGATTTCCTGCTTGATCAGCGACAGCAGGAACAGGTGGTTCTGGGTGCCGCCGGAAACGACGTCGAAACCACGCTCGATGAACACACTGGCCATGGCCTGGGCGTTCTTCACCACTTGCTGCTGGTAAGCCTTGAACTCAGGCTGCAGGGCTTCCTTGAAGCAGATGGCCTTGGCCGCGATGACGTGCTCCAGCGGGCCGCCCTGGGCGCCCGGGAAGACGGCGGAGTTCAGCTTCTTCTCGATGTCGGCGTTGGCACGGGCCAGGATCAGGCCGCCACGCGGGCCGCGCAGGGTCTTGTGGGTGGTGGTGGTGACCACGTCGGCGAACGGCACCGGGTTCGGGTACACGCCAGCGGCAACCAGGCCGGCAACGTGGGCCATGTCGACGAACAGGTAGGCACCTACTTTGTCGGCGATGGCGCGGAAGCGCGGGAAGTCCAGGACCTGCGAGTAGGCCGAGAAACCGGCAACGATCATTTTCGGCTTGTGCTCGACGGCCAGGCGCTCGACTTCGTCGTAGTCGATCAGGCCGTTGGCGTCGATGCCGTACTGGATGGCGTTGTACAGCTTGCCCGAGGAGCTTACCGAGGCACCGTGGGTCAGGTGGCCACCGTGGGCCAGGCTCATGCCCAGGATGGTGTCACCGGCCGACAGCAGGGCCAGGTAGACAGCGGCGTTGGCCTGGGAGCCGGCGTGCGGCTGAACGTTGGCGTAGTCGGCGCCGAACAGCTCCTTGGCGCGGTCGATGGCCAGTTGCTCGACCACGTCGACGTACTCGCAACCACCGTAGTAACGCTTGCCCGGGTAGCCTTCGGCGTACTTGTTGGTCAGGACCGAACCCTGGGCTTCCATGACGGCTGGGCTGGTGTAGTTTTCCGAAGCGATCAGCTCGATATGCTCTTCCTGGCGCAGAGCTTCTTGCTGCATGGCTTCGAAGAGCTCGGCGTCGTACTTGGCAATGGTCAAATCACGGCTGAACATAACGGTCCTCAAGGATCGGGCTGAATTGGGGGGGCATTCTAACCGATTGATTCGCGCCTGGCATATGAAGTGGCATCAAGTCGCGGACCAATGGCTTTCATGTTGCATCCCGCGCCCTGCCTGGGCTGGATGCGGGCGGGAGTTGACCTTGGGGTCCGCTTTTCGGGGCCGCGTTGCGGCGGTTCCGCTGCCCGTTCCCTGCAGGGGCCTGCTTGCCGGCGATGAGGCCGGTGCCGGCAACCCTCACTGGAACATGAACAGCGTCTCGTTGCTGAACTGCGCCTCGAACTGGCTGGCCGGCATCGGCCGCCCGAACAGGTAGCCCTGCACCTCGTCACAGCCATGCTCACGCAGGAACTCCAGCTGCTCGTGGGTCTCGACGCCCTCGGCGATCACTGCCAGGTTAAGGCTGTGCGCCATGGCGATGATCGCCCGGGCGATCTGCGCGTCCTGCTCGCCCTCGGGCAGGCCGTCGACGAAGGTGCGGTCGATCTTCAGCACGTCGATGGGGAACTGCTTGAGGTAGTTGAGCGACGAGTAGCCGGTACCGAAGTCGTCCACCGCAATGCTCAGGCCCAGTACCTTCAGGCTGTCGAGTATCTGCATCGCTTCGTTCACATCGCGCATCAGGATGCTTTCGGTCAGCTCCAGCTCCAGGCACGCAGGCGGCAGGCCGGTTTCATCGAGGATGGTGGCGATGCGCTTGCCCAGTTGGCCGTCGGAGAACTGCCGGGCCGAGATGTTCACCGAGACCTTCGGCACGCGCACCTTGGCCTTGTGCCAGGCCTTGAGCTGGCGGCTGGCCTCGCGCAGCACCCAGTCGCCGACATCCACCACCAGCCCCAGCTCCTCGATCACCGGGATGAAGTCGCCCGGCGGCACCAGGCCGCGCGTCGGGTGCCGCCAGCGCAGCAGTGCCTCGGCACCGGTCAGGCGCTTGCCATCGCCGCTGAACTGCGGCTGGTAGTAGAGGATGAACTCGTTCTGCTCCAGGGCATGGCGCAGGTCGCTTTCCAGCTCCAGGCGCTCCAGGGCGCTGGCGTTCATCTCTGCCTGGTAGAACTGGAAGTTGTTCTTACCGCGCTCTTTGGCGTGGTACATGGCGGTGTCGGCGTTCTTCATCAGTTGGCTCAGTTCGCCGCCGTCCTGCGGGCTGAGGGCGATGCCGATACTGGCGGTGACGAAGAACTCGCGCCCTTCGAGCACGAACGGCCGCACCAGGCTGGCGAGGATGTTCTCGGCCACATGGATGGCGCGGTTGAGCGCCGTTTCGCGGGTGGCGCGCGATTGCAGCAGCAGGGTGAATTCATCACCGCCCATGCGCGCCACGGTGTCGTCATCGTCGACGCAGGCGAGCAGGCGCAGGGCCATGTCCTTGAGCATGCGATCGCCCGCAGCGTGGCCCAGGGAGTCGTTGATCGGCTTGAAGCGGTCCAGGTCGAGGAACATCAGTACCACCCACGATTTCTGCCGCTCAGCTTGTTGCAGGGCGGTGTGCAGGCGGTCCTGGAACAGCGTGCGGTTGGGCAGGTGGGTCAGGGCGTCGTAGTAGGCCAGGCGATGAATGCGCTGTTCGCTGGCCTTGCGCTCGCTGATGTCAGTGAAGAAGCACACGTAGCTGGCCAGGTCGCCTTCGTCATCGAGCACCGCGGTTATACCGACCCAGGCCGGGTAGTGCTCGCCACTGCGGCGCTTGAGCCACACTTCGCCTTCCCAGCTGCCGCGTTGGTGCAGCTGTTTGAGGACGTAGCGCAGGTGGCCCTCCTGCTGGTCGTCGACCGTCAGCATGCTGGGCAGTTGGTCGAGCACATCGCTGACCGAATACCCGCTGACCCGGCTGAACGCTTCGTTGGCCTGCACGATGTAGCCGGCCGGGTCGGTGATGAGGATGGCCGAGGTTGAGTGTTCGAACACCGTGGCGGCCATGCGCAGGTCTTTTTCCGCCCGGCGTTGCTGGCTGATGTCGCGGCCCACGCCCAGCACACCCTCGAAGCGCTCGCGGTCGTCCCACACCAGCACCAGGCGCAGCTCGATGGGGATCTTGCGGCCATCGGCGCGCAGGCAGTCGAACAAGAACAGCTGGTTGGGCAGGTGCTGGCGCAGATGCGCCAACTGTTCCCGGTCGCCCATGGCCTTGCTGACCCGTTCCATCAGGCTGTAGATGCCGGTGAGCTGGGACGGGTTGGCGACGATGGACTGCCAGCCGTTTTCAAAGATCCAGTCGGTGTTGTAGCCCAGCACTGCCTGCACCGATGGGCTGACGTAGTTGAGCTGCAGTTTGCTGTCGGTGGAGAAGATCACGTCGCTGATGCTTTCGGCGAGCATGCGGTAGCGCTGCTCGCTGTCGCGTAGCGACTGGCTGGCCTCGATCTGCACGGTGACGTCCTTGCCCACACCAATGATGCGGGTAACCTGGCCATCGCTGTCGCGGGTCAGCACTTGTTCACGGATGTCGTAGCAGCGCCAACCGCCGTCGCGGTGGCGGAAGCGCAATTGGCAATGCAGCGACTGGCCGTGGCCGTTGTCGCGTTGCTGCTGGCGCAGCGCCTGGTAGTGCGCCGCATCTTCAGGATGCAGCAGCAGCTCCCAGAACCGTTCGCCCATCTGCGCCAGCTCGGTGCGGTCGTAGCCCAAGGTCTCGCCGAGGTGGCGGTTGCTGAAGATCATCCGTTGGCTGAGTATGTCCTGCACGTACAACTGGTCGGGCACGGTACGCACCACGTCCGACCAGAAGCTTTCGCGCTCCAGCAGCGACAGCTCCACCTGCTTGCGGCTGGTGATGTCGCTGATGCTCAGGATCACCGCCTGGTAGTCACGGCGCTGTTCCGGCAGCCGCGCCATCAGCCACAGGTGCAGCTCACCCCCCAGCGGGGCGGGCAGGCGCACTTCGAGTTCGAGCAGCGGGCGCTGTGCGATCAGCGCATCGATCAGCTGCATGCCGACGCTGGCACGGCCGTCGCCGCTGCCCTCGATCAACCGTTGCCAGGCCCCTTCGTGGGAGTCGACGTTGAGCAGGTGGCGCGCCACCTGATTGATTTCGGTGATCTTCAGCTCCTGCAGCAGCGAGCGGCGCAGGCTGGCGTCCAGCGCCAGGCTCTGCTTGAGCGCGGCGAGGTTGCGCAGGTGGTAACGGTCAAGCTGGCCGGGCAAGCTGGAGAGGTCGAGCACGCACAGGGCTACGCCGGTGCCCTCGAAAATTTCCTGGTAGCGCCGGCGGTCATCCTGCAAGGCGCGCTGACGGCGGCGCATATTGATCAGTGCCAGCACCGGCAGCAGGGCACAGAACAGCGCCAGCAGGCACTTGCCCAGCAGTGCCGGCAACAGTTTCTGCTGGGCAAGGCCTGCATCGAACAGGCCACGCAGCTGCCAGACACTGTTGTCGATGAACACCAGCATCACGCTTTGCAGGGGCTGGTCGCTGGTCTGTGCTGGCGCGTGGCGTTCCAGCACCTCGCCGCTGCGGCTGTTCTCCAGCAGCCACAGAGGTTGCCCGGGGCCGTCCAGGTGCTGGGTCAGGGTGCGGTAAAAATCGTTGGACAGGCGCAGCAGCCAGTAGCCGCGACCCTGCTCGGCGGCCTGGCGCAACAGCAGGTAGACGGTGCGGTTGTCCGCCGAGTTGGCGAAGAAATAAGGTCGGCCCTGGTTCAGCGCGAACAGCTCGTCAATCTGCGCATGGTCGGGGCTGCCGGCCAGGCTGTCGCTCAGTAGCCGCCCGCTGTGGTCCAGCCAGGCCAGGTCGCGCAGGTTTGGCAGGCGCTCGCGCAGCGTGTCGAGCAGGCTGGGCAGGGCGGCAGGCGTCGGCGCTTTGGCATACGGCTGCACCACATTCAGCGCCTGCTGGGCCTTGAGCGCCATGTTCAGGCCCAGATGGTCTGCCAGTTCGACGCTTGCGTCCAGGTGCTGCTGGCGCTGTTCGGCCTGGGTGTGGCGGAACTGCGAGAACATTTGCCAAAGCAGCAACGCCAGCAGCAGCAGGGCCAGCAGGGCCAATGCACCTTTGACCGAGCCACGCACCGAAGTGGCTGGGGCCGGTGTAACGGTGCGCGGCGAGGACGGATGATTGAGATTGGTCAAGCGCTGGTCCTGCTATTGGGCTGGCGACGGCAGGGGTTGATATGCACGGTGGATACCGGTGCCTGGGCGACCGGACCGTGGTGGCGCACTATAAGGCCGTATACCCGAAACGGGCTAGCATGCCTGTCATTATGGCAAAGTGCCAGTCCTGCTGTCGGGTGCCGACGGTCGTGGTGGCACCTGCCCGTTCGGCAATGCCCGGCTTGCTGTGCGAGAATGCCGGCCGCTTCAATGACAACGCATCGGAGATGTTCGGTTTTGGTTACTCACTTTTCCACCAATGGCCTCGATTCCGCCTGTGGGCGCAGCAGTCAGACCCTTGTCAGCACTGCCGTGACCGAGGATGTATCCTGCAAGTCGTGCCAGCGTTCGCTGGTCAAACCTGAGGCTTCGGCTTCGAAAACCAAGGCGCCGTCGCTGGCCGAGCTGCGCAAGACCGCCAAGGCGGCTGCAGCACCGGCTGAGATTGAGGCGGCGGCCAAGCCTGCCACCAAGGTCGTCAGCAAAACACCGGCTAGCAAGCCTGCCGTGCAGCCGGCCAAGGTTGCCGAGCAGCCTGCTCGCAGCGGTGGCTTCAGCGTCAAATCCGCCTGGGCCGCGCGCCTGGCCGGGCAGGGCGACCGTTGCCGGCTGCCGCGTGGCACGCGTGGCAAGGCCAAACAGCGTCACGTCTGATTTTTGTGTGGTCAGTGCCGGCCTTATCGCCGGCAAGCCGGCTCCCACTGGGGTAGCTCCCACTGGGGTAAGTGTGCCCTCGGGGCTTTGGGGCGCCTGGGGAGCAGCTGTCTAACGCCATTTCCAGAAGCCAACGCTATCCCTGTGTGCCGGCTTGCCGGCGATGGGCCGCACCATCCGACCACCCTGTGCAACGCCGCGCGTTGGCGTAGAATGGTCGACTTTGTTAAATGACACCCTGTAAACACATCCGCCTGGCCACCTGGCCGGGGCAATCGTCGATGTCTTTACCTATCTGATTAGAGGGCTTGGTTTTGGCTCAATACGTCTACACCATGCATCGGCTGAGCAAGGTCGTGCCGCCGAAGCGGGAAATTCTCAAGAACATTTCCCTGTCGTTCTTCCCGGGCGCCAAGATCGGCGTACTCGGCCTGAACGGCGCGGGTAAATCGACCCTGCTGCGGATCATGGCGGGCGTCGACAAGGAATTCGACGGCGAAGCCCGTCCGATGCCCGACATCAACGTCGGCTACCTGCCCCAGGAGCCGCAGCTGGACCCGAGCAAAAGCGTACGCGAAGTGGTCGAAGAAGCGGTCAGCGTGATCAAGGACGCCCAGGCCCGCCTGGACGAGGTCTACGCCGCCTACGCCGAACCTGACGCCGACTTCGACAAGCTCGCCGCCGAGCAGGCCAAGCTCGAATCCATCCTGCAGGCTGCCGACGGCCACAACCTCGAGCGCCAGCTCGACGTCGCCGCCGATGCCCTGCGCCTGCCGGCCTGGGATGCGCGCATCGAACACCTGTCCGGTGGTGAGAAGCGTCGTGTGGCCCTGTGCCGTCTGCTGCTGTCGGCCCCCGACATGCTGCTGCTCGACGAACCCACCAACCACCTGGACGCCGACTCGGTGGCCTGGCTGGAGCGCTTCCTGCACGACTTCCCAGGCACCGTGGTAGCGATTACCCACGACCGTTACTTCCTGGATAACGTCGCCGGCTGGATTCTCGAACTGGACCGCGGCGCCGGCATCCCGTACGAAGGCAACTACTCGGGCTGGCTGGAAGCCAAGTCGGACCGTCTGGCGCAGGAATCCAAGCAGCAGAGCGCCCACGAGAAGGCCATGAAAGAGGAACTGGAGTGGGTGCGCAAAGGCGCCAAGGCCCGCCAGTCCAAATCCAAGGCACGTCTGCAGCGCTTTGAAGAAATGCAGTCGCAGGAATTCCAGAAGCGCAGCGAAACCAACGAGATCTACATCCCGGCCGGCCCGCGCCTGGGCGACAAGGTCATCGAATTCAAGAACGTGTCCAAAGGCTATGGCGACCGCGTGCTGATCGACAACCTGTCGTTCGCCATGCCTAAAGGTGCCATCGTCGGCGTGATCGGTGGTAACGGTGCCGGTAAGTCGACCCTGTTCCGCATGCTGATGGGCAAGGAACAGCCGGACTCGGGCAGCATCGAGATCGGCGAAACCGTGCAGCTGGCCTGTGTGGACCAGAGCCGCGAAGACCTCGACGGTGCCAAGACTGTGTTCCAGCAGGTCTCCGATGGTTCCGACATGATCCGCATCGGCAACTACGAGATCCCGTCGCGTACCTACGTTGGCCGTTTCAACTTCAAGGGCGGCGACCAGCAGAAGTTCGTCAAGGACCTCTCCGGTGGTGAGCGCGGCCGCTTGCACCTGGCCCTTACCTTGAAAGAGGGCGGCAACGTGCTGCTGCTCGACGAACCGTCCAACGACCTGGACGTGGAGACCCTGCGTTCGCTGGAGGAAGCCCTGCTGGACTTCCCGGGCGCCGCGATCGTGATTTCCCACGACCGTTGGTTCCTCGACCGTGTGGCTACCCACATCCTGGCGTACGAGGACGACTCGAACGTGGTGTTCTTCGAGGGTAACTACACCGAGTACGAAGCCGATCGCAAGAAGCGCCTGGGCGACGCCGCTGCCCAGCCGCACCGGGTACGGCACAAGAAACTGGCCCAGTAAGCCGGTTTCCGATGCACAAAAATGGGGCCCTCAGCGGCCCCATTTTTGTGCCTGGCATACAGTGCTATTGCCGCGAAAAGGGCGATTTTCCACCGTATAGCCACATGCTTTGTATACAGTTATATAAAACGCACCAAATAATTTCATAAAAACGACATTTTGCCCTGTTCCAGTGCAATTGCTTCTTGGTACATTCCAGAAAAACCAATAAGTCCAATCCCTCTTGGTGAGATGTCTGCCCATGATCGAATCTGTCGACCATTTCCTCGAGCGCCTGAAGCAGCGCGACCCGGCCCAGCCTGAATTCCACCAGGCGGTGGAAGAAGTGCTGCGCAGCCTCTGGCCGTTCCTGGAAGCCAACCCACACTACCTGCAGGCCGGCATCCTCGAGCGCATGGTCGAACCTGAGCGTGCGGTGTTGTTCCGCGTATCGTGGGTCGATGACCAGGGCAAGGTTCAGGTCAACCGCGGCTACCGCATCCAGATGAGCAGCGCCATCGGCCCCTACAAGGGCGGCCTGCGTTTCCACCCTTCGGTCAACCTGGGTGTGCTCAAGTTCCTGGCCTTCGAGCAGGTATTCAAGAACTCCCTCACCTCGTTGCCCATGGGCGGCGGCAAGGGCGGCTCGGACTTCGACCCCAAGGGCAAGAGCGACGCCGAAGTGATGCGCTTCTGCCAGGCCTTCATGAGCGAGCTGTACCGGCATATCGGCGCCGACCTGGACGTGCCCGCCGGTGACATCGGTGTGGGCGCCCGCGAAATCGGCTTCATGTTCGGCCAATACAAGCGTCTGGCCAACCAGTTCACGTCGGTGCTGACCGGCAAGGGCATGACCTACGGTGGCAGCCTGATTCGCCCTGAAGCCACCGGCTACGGCTGCGTTTACTTCGCCGAAGAAATGCTCAAGCGTCAGGGCCTGCGTATCGATGGTCGTCGTGTGGCGATTTCCGGTTCCGGTAACGTTGCCCAGTACGCCGCGCGCAAGGTCATGGACCTGGGTGGCAAGGTGATCTCGCTGTCCGATTCCGAAGGCACTTTGTACGCCGAAGCCGGGCTGACCGACGCCCAGTGGGAGGCTGTGATGGCGCTGAAAAACGTCAAGCGTGGCCGCATCAGCGAACTGGCCGATCAGTTCGGCCTGGAGTTCCGCAAAGGGCAGACGCCATGGAGCCTGCCATGCGACATCGCCCTGCCGTGTGCCACGCAGAACGAACTGGGCAGCGAAGACGCCCGCACCCTGCTGCGCAACGGCTGCATCTGCGTGGCGGAAGGTGCCAACATGCCGACCACGCTGGAGGCTGTGGATATCTTCCTGGAGGCGGGCATCCTGTACGCACCGGGCAAGGCATCCAACGCCGGCGGTGTGGCTGTGTCGGGCCTGGAGATGTCGCAGAACGCCATGCGCCTGCTGTGGACTGCCGGGGAAGTGGACAGCAAGCTGCACCACATCATGCAGTCGATTCACCATGCTTGCGTGCACTACGGTGAAGAGGCCGATGGCACGGTCAACTACGTGAAGGGCGCCAACATTGCCGGCTTCGTCAAAGTCGCTGACGCCATGCTGGCCCAGGGCGTGGTCTGATTTGAAAGACTGGGGCTGCGTTGCAGCCCATCGCCGGCAAGCCGGCTCCCACCTCGACCGCGCAGTTCTTCAGGCCTGCGCTTTACCCGTGGAAGCACGCGTCTTGCCCAACTTCTAAAAGCTGGCGCAATCCATGGAGCAGCTGTCTTGCCCAACTTCTAAAAGCTGGCGCAATCCATGGAGCAACTGTTCTGTCCAACTTCTAAAGGGCGGCGCGATACCTGTGGGAGCCGGCTTGCCGGCGAATGGGCCGGGCACCGGCCCCTTGGTTTCAGGCCTCAGTCACAATATCCATCACCTCGATCACCTGATCCCCCGCCGGCCGCCGCCACATCACTTCATCCCCTGGCCCTGCGCCCAGCAACGCCCGCCCCAGCGGTGACCCCCAATTGATCAGCCCTCGGCTGGCATCGGCTTCATCCTCTCCCACCAGTTGCACGGTCTGTTCCTGCCCTTGTTCATCGGCAAAGCGCACCCGGCTGCCAATCTGCACCTTGCTGGTCGAGGTAGCAGCGGGTACTACCTGGGCGCTCTGCACCCTGGCGCTGAAATAACGCAAGTCACGCTCAGCGTCTGCCAGGCGTTGCTTGTCACCCTGTTCGCCCAAGGCCTGCAGTTCGGCACGCAAGGCATTGAGTTCGGCCAGGCGCTGCTGCAGCTGGCGCATGCCACTGGCAGTGACGTAGTTGGGCTGGTCGCTGACGTGCCGTTCCACCGGCTGGTCGGCCTGGGCGGCGGCTTGGTCTTCGTTGACGAATGCGCGGCTCATAGGGGCCTCCTTCTGCTCGAAACAGCGTCAGAGAGCTGGTAGGTTCACGTTGGCCTCGTGTTGGCCTCAAGGGCCCCATCGCCGGCTTGCCGGCGATGGGGCCAGTGCAGTCAGTAGTGGTACCACTTCAGCTCCAGCATCACCTCATTCTGGGCTGTAGCCAAGTGGCTGAACGCCCGCGAAGCACTCAGTCTCAACCCCAGGTTCTGGCTGATCTCCCACTGCTGGTTCAGGCTCACACTGCGCCGCACTTCGCCATTGGTGAAGTAATCGCCTTTGGCTTCCAGTGTCATGTTGCCCAGCCCGTTGCGCCACAGCAGCCCGCCATTGAACCCCGCCGCTGGGGCGATGAACTGGGCGAAGTCGTTATGGTGCTCGACCCGCACAGTGCCCAAGGCGAAGCCCAGCAGCCCGTCGGCCAATTGCCAGGTGCCGCCGGCACCGCCGTTGACATGGCTCACCAGCACTTCATCATCATGTTTGCCCGGCACCCGCTCCAGGCCACCGGCGACCTGCCACGACCAGGGTTTGAGCAGTTCGTTGCGAGGGGTCAGCGAGCGAATCGTGGCCAGATCCAGGCGTTGCACCTGCCAGTCGTTGCCTTCGTACTGGCGCACCTTGAGTTGCAGGATTTCGATCTGCGCGCCAAGCGGGAAGCCGTAGGCATTGTCGTTCAGGTCGTGATACGCCATGCGCAGCCCGTATTCGGCGTAGGCGCGGTCTTCCCGGGTGCCGACGCCAAGCTGCCAGGTGCGGGAGTCATGGCCGTCCTCGGGCAGGCCGGGGCGTTCGATCTGCAGCGGCGGTGGTGGGTTGCGGTTGATCGCCCGCAATAGCTCGAAGCTACGCCGTGCCTGGCCGGGGTCGCGCTCCTGGCCGTTGGCCCGATAACGCTCCAGGCGGTAAGCGGCGTCCTGCACCAGGGCCTGGCGCTCGCGGGGCAGGGCGGTGAAGGCCGGGCTCTGCAGCTGCGCCGTGTCGGCACTGACGGCCAGCACCTGGCGTTTCTCATCCAGGCCCAGCGGTTCGGCCCGGGCCAGCAGTTCCCGCTCACGCGAGGGCCGGTAAGTCTCGCTGGCGACCATGCCCGACTGTTTCACCGCCTTGACCGTGTCGGTGGGGATTGCGGTCAGCGGGAACTGCGAGGTCAGGTCCAGGCCCGGCCGCGCCACCTGCAGCAGTTCCAGCAGGCGGTAGGAGCAGTTTTCGTCGAAGAAGAAATAATCGAACTGGACCTGCTTGAGTTCCCACACATGCTCGACCATGCGCCCGGTTTCTTCCGGCGTCAGGTCCAACTGGTACTCCCACAGGTCACGGTTTTCCAGGCTGCGGTATTCGGACAGTTTTTCCTGATAGGGCATCAGGGCGAAAAGCCCGGGATAGCCGCCCATCAGGCCCTTCCAGGCATACAGGATGCTGTTGTCGCTGCCTTCGATATAGGCGCCGAAGTTGATGGCATAACTCAGCAGCGTGGTGTCGTCGCTGCGGGTATTGGACTGGTCGATGCGCAGCAGGGTATGGCCGAACATCGACGACGGGCTGTTCAGGTAGGCCGCCGGGAAGATCAGCGCCGCGCTGTGCGGGTCGACCGATTCGTACCAGGTCTTGAACTCCTGGCAATCCGGCTGCGGCAAACCTTGCAGGCCCAGTTGCTCCTTCAGCCAGCGGGTGCGGGCGGGGAACACACATTGGGCATGCTTGTCGCCCAGGCTGGCCGGGGCATACAGCGCCTGTACCGTGGCCCGCAGTTCCTGGTCCGGGTGGTGCGCGCCGTCCTCGGCGAGGAAGAATTTGCGGTCGTCGACATAGCTGCGCCAGCCGCCGAGTTTGGCGGTTTCGTAGTGGCCCAGGGCAATCCAGTAAGGGGTATTGGCCAATTGCTGGAGACGGCCTTCATCCAGCGCAGGCGCGGCATGAACAGGGGCGCAGGCACACAGCGCCAGGTAAGCGAGGCGTTTGAGCATGTCGGGCAACTACTTCTTAACGATGCCGATAAAAAGGCGAAAACCCGCCCCGGGAGGGGGCGGGAGCAGCTGCGCTTAGGCCTCGGTAGCGTACTTGGCCAGGCGTGGGTCGTTCTTCAGAACGGCCAGGGTGTTGCTGTGGACAGTTTCAGCATTCACGTCGGCGCTGCTGAAGATCTGGTTGAAGTGCTGGTGGGTGACCGAGTTGAAGTAACCGCGGTCTTCCGGCGCTACACCCAGTACCACCGCGTAGGTGGTGAGTGCTTCGCCTTGGCCCATGGCCATGTCTTCGGACAGTTCGTTCATCATGCCATTCATGGCGAACCAGGACTTGCCGCCATAGGTCAGCGAGGCCTTGGTGGAGCAGCCGTTGGTGCCGGAGGTCATGCCGAAGGTAGCGTTACCGGATGTACCGTTGGTGGTGGAGGCCAGGAAGTGAGCCGGCGTGCCGCGCTGGCCTTCGAACAGCATGTTGCCCCAGCCGCAGTTCGGGCCGCCCGGCGCTTCGGCCATGGCATTGAGCGAGACTACGGTGAACAGAGTACCCAGAAGAATCCGTTTCATAGCATTTGTTCTCTATTTGTCTTAACCAAGGGTCAGGGTTGCTGGCAACTCGGTTGCCAGGTCGGGAAAGCTTTTCACCCACCCGCGCAGCTTGGAGTTTAGGCACGATCTAAAGGTTGCGTCGTTGATTGCGAAAAATTTGCTTGGGTCGCTTATCGATACTGCGACATAAAGTCCCGCTGAGCCTTGCAAGGCGCGCGCGGGCGGCGCCAGAATGCTGCGTATCTGCCCCGCCGAAGTAAGGAAACCCAATGCCCGATCCTGTCGCTGCGCGCCTGCGTCTCGCGCCTGAAGCTTTGACCAGGCGTTTTTCTCCTGAGCAGTTTGCCTTTGCCAATACCGACGATCTGGAACCGTTTCGCGGAGTCCTGGGCCAGGAACGTGCTGTCGAGGCCCTGCAGTTTGGGGTGGCCATGCCACGCCCCGGTTACAACGTATACGTGATGGGCGAGCCCGGTACCGGGCGCTTCTCGTTCGTCAAGCGCTACCTCAAGGCCGAGGGCAAGCGCCAACAGACCCCTGCCGATTGGGTCTACGTCAACCACTTCGATGACACCCGCGAGCCGCGGGCACTGGAGCTGCCGTCGGGCAGCGCCGCCGCGTTCATCAGCGACATGGGCGGCCTGATCGACAACCTGCTGGCGACGTTCCCGGCGGTATTCGAACACCCGTCGTATCAGCAGAAGAAGGGCGCCATCGACCGTGCCTTCAACCAGCGCTACGACCGCGCCCTGGATGTCATCGAGCGCGCCTCGCTGGAAAAGGACGTGGCCCTGTACCGTGACGCCAGCAATGTCGCCTTCACCCCGATGGCCGACGGCAAGGCACTGGACGAAGCCGAGTTCGCCCAGCTGCCGGAAGAAGTCCGCGAGCAGTTCCACGAGGACATCGCCTTCCTCGAGGAGCGCCTCAACGAAGAGCTGGCCAGCCTGCCACAGTGGAAGCGCGAGTCGAACAACCACCTGCGCCAGCTCAACGAAGAAACCATTACCTTGGCTTTGCAGCCTTTGCTGGCGCCGCTGTCGGAAAAGTACGCCGAGAACGCCGCGGTGTGCGCCTACCTGCAATCGGTGCAGCTGAACCTGCTGCGTACCGTGGTCGAGCAACTGGTCGATGACAGCAAGACCGACGCGGTCGCGCGCAAGCTGCTCGAAGAGCAGTACGCCCCAAGCCTGGTGGTCGGCCATCACGCCGTCGGTGGTGCGCCGGTGGTGTTCGAGCCGCACCCGACCTATGACAACCTGTTCGGGCGGATCGAATACAGCACCGACCAGGGGGCGCTGTACACCTCCTACCGTCAGCTGCGCCCGGGCGCGCTGCACCGCGCCAACGGTGGGTTCCTGATTCTCGAAGCGGAGAAGATGCTCGGCGAGCCGTTCGTTTGGGATGCGCTCAAGCGCGCCCTGCAGTCGCGCAAGTTGAAGATGGAGTCGCCGATCGGTGAACTGGGCCGCGTCGCCAGCGTCAGCCTGCAGCCGCAGATGATCCCGCTCAACGTCAAGCTGGTGATCATCGGTTCGCGTCAGCTGTACTACGCCTTGCAGGACCATGACCCGGACTTCCAGGAGATGTTCCGGGTACTGGTGGACTTCGACGAAGACATGCCGATGGTCGACGAAAACCTCGAGCAGTTCGCCCAGCTGTTGCGCACCCGTACCAACGAGGAGGGCATGGCGCCGCTGACCAGCGATGCGGTGGCTCGCCTGGCCACCTACAGCGCGCGCCTGGCGGAAAACCAGTCGCGCCTGTCGGCGCGTATCGGTGACCTGTTCCAGTTGGTCAGCGAGGCCGACTTCATCCGCCAACTGGCCAGTGACGACATGACCGATGCCGGGCACATCGAGCGTGCGCTCAAGGCCAAGGCCACCCGCACCGGGCGCGTTTCGCAGCGGGTGCTCGACGACATGCTGGCAGGCATCATCCTGATCGACACCGAAGGCGCCGCTATCGGCAAGTGCAACGGCCTGACCGTGCTGGAGGTGGGTGATTCGGCCTTCGGCATGCCGGCGCGCATTTCCGCCACTGTCTACCCGGGCGGCAGCGGCATCGTCGACATCGAGCGCGAGGTCAACCTGGGCCAGCCGATCCACTCCAAGGGGGTCATGATCCTCACCGGTTACCTGGGCAGCCGCTACGCCCAGGAATTCCCCTTGGCGATTTCCGCGAGCATTGCCCTGGAGCAGTCCTACGGTTATGTGGACGGTGACAGCGCCTCGTTGGGCGAGGCGTGCACGCTGATCTCTGCATTGTCGCGCACCCCGCTCAAGCAGTGCTTCGCGATCACCGGCTCGATCAACCAGTTCGGTGAAGTGCAGGCAGTGGGTGGGGTCAACGAGAAGATCGAAGGCTTCTTCCGCCTGTGTGAGGCCCGTGGCCTGACGGGCGAGCAGGGGGTGATCATCCCGCGTGCCAACGTTGCCACGCTGATGCTCGATGAGCGTGTGCTGCAGGCGGTCGAGAATGGCGTGTTCCACGTCTATGCGGTCAGCCAGGCTGACGAGGCGCTGAGCCTGCTGGTGGGTGAGGACGCCGGGGAGCTGGACGAGCAGGGGCAGTTCACCGAAGGCAGCGTCAACGCTCGGGTGGTCGAGCGCTTGCGCGAGATCGCCGAGATGGTCAGTGAGGAGGATATCGAGAAGGCGGAAAAGGAACGCCTGGAAGAGGTGATTGCCCAGGCCAAGCCAGCCTGAGTCAATAAATCGGCGCTGGCGGCCATGTGCTACCGTTCAGCGCCGGTTTTCCATCTTTTTGCGTTGCTCTTCTATGCTGGAACTTAGGACGGCGTCAGGGTTCAGGATGGAAACAGCCCGAACGTTTCGAGCTGAACACGGCTTATTGGAGGGGGACGCGGCCATGCGCAACCTCTGCCTTACTCGCCAGTGCCTGGGCCTGGTGACGCGTATCGAATGCAGCATTCGCCCGTTGGCCGGTGATAACGGCATGTGGACCTTGCTGTTCGCTGCCGGCATGGCCGGTGAGCAACCCTCAGCCATCAAGGCCCAAGGACCGTTCCATGGGCCGTTGGTCGCCGAGTCCGTGCTCAACGCCATTGTCGACAGCCTTACCTTGCATGGGTACCAGGTGGCCGAAGATCCTCAGATCTGGTGCCTGCATTTGCAGGCGCAATTGCGCCGGATCAACGGTGAACGTTGTCGCAACCTGGGGGACTATCAGTTCCACCCTGAAACCTGAGCGCTTGTTCCTGGGGCAATCGCCGGCTTGCCGGCGCCTACAGCTATGGCGCCGGCCTTATCCAGCAACTGACGCCCCTGTTGTAGGAGCCGGCTTGCCGGCGATCACCGGTGAAGCCGGTGCCATGCACCGCTGCGTTTGCCCTACACCCAGCCCGCTTGACCCCGGGCTTTTGCTGTAACAGGCGGCTGGCTATACTCGGCGTCGCTTTTTCAGTCACCTGACGAGTCCCAACCCTCCATGGAACGTATTCTCGAAAACGCGATGTATGCCTCGCGCTGGCTGCTCGCACCTATCTACTTCGGCCTTTCCCTTGGCCTGTTGGCCTTGGCGCTGAAGTTTTTCCAGGAAGTCATTCACGTCCTGCCCAACGTATTCGCCTTGAGCGAAGCCGACCTGATCCTGGTGATCCTGTCGCTGATCGACATGTCGCTGGTGGGCGGCCTGCTGGTCATGGTGATGATCTCTGGCTACGAGAACTTCGTCTCGCAACTGGACATCGACGACAGCAAGGAGAAGCTCAACTGGCTGGGCAAGATGGACTCTTCGTCGCTGAAGATGAAGGTCGCTGCCTCGATCGTGGCCATTTCCTCCATCCACCTGCTGCGGGTGTTCATGGACGCGCAGAACATCTCTACCGACTACCTGATGTGGTACGTGATCATCCACATGACCTTCGTGGTGTCCGCCTTCTGCATGGGTTACCTGGATAAACTCACCAAGCACTGAACCTTTGCAGGCCCCGGCGCCGGCTAGCCGGGGCTGGGGCCGGCGCGGCCCAACTGACGAGCGGCGTCAGTAATGCCTTGTGTATTCCCAGGTCCTGTACAAAAAATGAGCACTCATGCCGGGTTGCAGCAGCGAGGTGCTCCCATGAACCTGCATCAGCTCAATACCGAGGCCAGGGCCGGCCATGTCGATGAATTGAACCTGATTGCCATCGAAGGTGGTGATTACCTGATCGAGGCCCGTATCAAGGGCCATGCCCACCCCTTGGCTGATACCCGCGGTGAACGCCTGCGCGTGCACTCGGTGGAAGACGCCCGCACGTTGCTGCAAACCATCCCGATGGTCTCGATGAACCTGGTGCACTGGTCCGTGCAGGACGAAATGTGCGGCATGGGTTCGCACCCCGAAGAAGACCTCAAGGTACCCATTTCCCAGCGTTCGGCCTGGTAGCTGCTCGCAGCGTCCCAGTGTGCTAGGCTGCTCGCCCTTTTCATCAAGGGCGCGGCTGCACTGCGCCCTGCAGTGGAGCACGACAATGTCCGAACTCAACCTGTCCACCGACGAAACCCGCGTCAGCTACGGCATCGGCCGTCAGCTGGGCGGCCAGCTGCGCGACAATCCGCCACCAGGCGTCAACCTGGAAGCCATCGTGGCCGGCCTGACCGACGCCTTCAACGGTGCCGACAGCCGCGTCAGCGAAGCCGACCTGTCGGCCAGCTTCAAGGTTATCCGTGAAGTGATGCAGGCAGAAGCTGCTGCCAAGGCGGAAGCTGCTGCTGCCTCCGGTAAGGAATTCCTGGCCGAGAACGCCAAGCGCGAAGGCATCACCACCCTTGCCTCGGGCCTTCAGTTCGAAGTGCTGACCGCAGGCGAAGGCGCCAAGCCGACCCGCGAAAGCAACGTGCGTACGCACTACCACGGCACGCTGATCGACGGCACTGTGTTCGACAGCTCTTACGAGCGTGGCCAGCCGGCTGAATTCCCGGTCGGTGGCGTGATCGCTGGCTGGACCGAGGCCCTGCAACTGATGAATGCAGGCAGCAAATGGCGCCTGTATGTGCCGAGCGAGCTGGCCTACGGCGCCCAAGGCGTCGGCAGCATCCCGCCGCACAGCGTGCTGGTATTCGACGTCGAGCTGCTCGACGTTCTGTAATGCCTCTGGGGCCGCTTCGCGGCCCTTTCGCCGGCAAGCCGGCTCCCACCAGGGCCGCGCAGAGCCTGAGGTTTGCACTGCGCCTGGCGCCGGCTTGCCGGGGATGAGGCCGGTGCTCCCGGCTTCAATTCCAGTCTGTTCCCACCGGGCGCAACGCCCGCGCATAACAGAACAGGAACAAATTGCGCACCAGCTCCTTGAGCACCACCGGTTCACTCGAATTCAACCCGCTCATGTCCAGGTCACCCTGGTCACGCAGTTCGTCGAGCGCCTCTTCTTCGAGCACGGCGCACACTTCACCGGTTTCGCGATGCAGGATGCGCAGGTAAGGGTGGGGGCGGTCCAGCCAAGCGTCGATCAGATAAGTCATGGCTATTCTCCTTGGGTAACGGTCCAATGAGAATAATTCTTATTATCAAAATAGCAAGAGACTATTGGCTGTTTTTCAGGTAATCAGACCTTGCGCACGAATTCCGACTTCAGCTTCATGGCGCCAATGCCGTCGATCTTGCAGTCGATGTCGTGGTCGCCGTCGCACAGGCGGATATTCTTGACCTTGGTACCGACCTTGACCACCAGGGAAGAACCCTTGACCTTGAGGTCCTTGATCACGGTGACGGTGTCGCCGTCCTGCAGCACATTGCCCACTGCATCCTTTTTCACCACGTCATCGCTGCCGGCATCGGCTTCGCCGGTGGCCGACCACTCGTGGGCGCATTCAGGGCAGATCAGCTGGGTGCCATCCTCGTAGGTGTACTCGGAATTGCATTTAGGGCAGGGCGGCAAAGTGCTCACTTCGGTTCCTTAAACAGACAGACGGTTAAAGGCCCATATTGTATAAGGTTTTAACAGGGAAATGTTTTTGTCCGCACAAATGCTTCGCGGGCAAGCCTGCTCCTGCAGAACCCTGTGGATCCTGCGGAGCGGGCTTGCCCGCGAAGAGGGTGGCGCGACCTTAGTGCGTGCGCGCTACGGCAAACTCACTCAGCTCCACCAGTGCATCCCGGTATTGGCTGGCCGGCAGCACTTCCAGGCACTCAATGGCCCGCTTCACGTAATCACGAGCCAGCTGCGCGGTGTAGTCCAGCGCGCCCGAAGCCTCGACCGCCACGCGGATCTGCTCCAGGTCTTCCAGGCCACCCTTCTGGATCGCCTTGCGCACCAGTGCAGCCTGCTCAGGCGTGCCTTCGCGCATGGTGTAGATCAGCGGCAGGGTTGGCTTGCCCTCGGCCAGGTCGTCGCCCACGTTCTTGCCCAGGGTCTGCGAATCGCCTTTGTAGTCGAGCAGGTCGTCGACCAGCTGGAAAGCCACGCCCAGGTGGTCGCCGAAGGTACGCAGGGCCTCGCGCTGCTCGTCGGTGGCACCGGCCAGCGCGGCGGCGCTGTGGGTCGAGGCCTCGAACAGCATCGCGGTCTTGCCCCGGATGACCTCCATGTACACTTCTTCGGTGGTGCTGGCATCGCGCACGCGCGACAGCTGCAGCACTTCGCCTTCGGCGATCACCCGGGTGGACTTGGAGAGGATCTGCATGACCTGCATGGAGCCCAGCTCGACCATCATTTCGAACGAGCGCGAATAAAGGAAGTCGCCCACCAGCACGCTCGGTGCGTTGCCCCACAGGGCATTGGCGGTGGAACGGCCGCGGCGCATGCCGGACATGTCGACTACATCGTCGTGCAGCAGGGTGGCTGTGTGCAGGAATTCGATGGTTGCGGCGAGCAGGCGCAGGTCGTCGCCCTCGCGGCCCAGAGCCTTGCCGCACAGCAGCACCAGCAGCGGGCGCAAGCGCTTGCCACCGGCCGACGTGATATAATCGCCGATCTTCGATACCAGCGGCACGCGCGAGGTCAGCTGCTTCTTGATGATCTCGTCGACGGCGCTGAAATCGTCAGCTACCGCGCGGTAGAAGGTTTGGGGTTGCATCGGCTGCTCCAGTGAGGTTGCGCGGCATGCTAGGTCGCGGGTCCCGGTGTGTCAAGGCGCGCCGCCCGGTGAGCGGGGCCGGTACTTGCAAGCAAAACCACGGTTGCGTACAATCGCGCACCCTAACTTCCTGGGCAGCACCTGCCTTACGCAATTGCGCCGGGCCGTTCCAGCCCTGTGCAGCCATGCCAGCCAATACTCATCATATAAAGCGCTGGGTGAGCAGGATTATCGGAGAAATACCCATGTCTTACGCAGTAATCGTTACCGGCGGCAAGCAGTACAAAGTCGCTGAAGGTGAATTCCTCAAAATCGAAAAGCTGGAAATCGCCACTGGCGAATCCGTGACTTTCGATCGCGTTCTGCTGGTTGCCAACGGTGAAGAAGTCACCATCGGCGCTCCAGTCGTCGCTGGCGCTAAAGTTGTTGCCGAAGTCGTTTCGCAAGGCCGTCACGATAAAGTACGCATCATCAAGTTCCGTCGCCGTAAGCACCACATGAAGCGTATGGGCCACCGCCAGTGGTTCACCGAGATCAAAATCACCGGTATCCAGGCTTAATCGCTCAGATCCCCTGAATTTATTTGGAGAATTGAACCATGGCTCACAAGAAGGCTGGTGGTAGTACTCGTAACGGTCGCGACTCAGAATCGAAACGCCTTGGCGTGAAGATGTATGGCAGCCAGGTCGTCAAGGCCGGCAACATCATCGTCCGTCAGCGCGGCACCCAGTTCCACGCCGGCTACGGCGTTGGCATGGGCAAGGATCACACCCTGTTCGCCAAGATCGAAGGCGTGATCAAGTTCGAGAAGAAAGGCGAGTTCAACCGCCGTTACGTGAGCATCGTCGCCGCTTAATCGCGACGTCGCTCCAGAAGCCCCGTCATGCGACGGGGCTTTTTCGTTTGTGGTGAGCCTCTTGCAAAGCTGTTTGTATGGGCTGCCGGCGTGGGTTTCTTCGGTCGTACGGGGCCGCCGCGCTCATTTTTGCAAGAGCCTCAGGTTTTTTAAGTATTCAGCTCGTCGGAAGGCGAGAGGCGGTTTTTGAATGAAGTTTGTTGACGAAGTATCCATCCGGGTCAAGGCCGGTGATGGTGGTAACGGTTGCATGAGCTTCCGTCGCGAGAAGTTCATCGAGAACGGTGGCCCCAACGGGGGTGACGGTGGCGATGGCGGCTCGGTGTACATGGTGGCCGACGAAAACCTCAACACCCTGGTTGACTACCGCTATACCCGTCACCACGAAGCCCAGCGCGGCGCCAATGGTGGCAGCACCGATTGCACCGGCAAGAAGGGCGAGGACCTGTTCCTGCGTGTGCCGGTCGGTACCACCGTGATCGACGCCTCCACGCAGGAAGTGATCGGTGACCTGGTCACCCCTGGCCAGAAGCTGATGGTCGCCCAAGGCGGCTGGCACGGCCTGGGCAACACCCGTTTCAAATCCAGCACCAACCGTGCGCCGCGCCAGACCACCCCAGGCAAGCCGGGCGACCAGCGCGACCTGAAGATGGAGCTGAAAGTCCTGGCCGATGTGGGCCTGCTGGGCCTGCCGAATGCCGGCAAGAGCACCTTCATCCGTTCGGTGTCGGCCGCCAAGCCGAAGGTCGCCGACTACCCGTTCACCACCCTGGTACCGAACCTGGGCGTGGTCAGCGTCGACCGCTGGAAGAGCTTCGTCATCGCCGACATCCCCGGCCTGATCGAAGGCGCATCCGACGGTGCCGGCCTGGGTATCCGCTTCCTCAAGCACCTGGCGCGTACCCGCGTGCTGCTGCACCTGGTCGACCTGGCGCCGCTGGACGGCAGCAGCCCGGCCGACGCCGCCGAAGTGATCATCAACGAGCTGACCCGCTTCAGCCCGTCGCTCACCGACCGTGAGCGTTGGTTGGTGCTGAACAAGGCCGACATGCTGATGGACGACGAGCGCGACGAGCGCGTCAAGGAAGTGGTCGAGCGTCTGCAGTGGGAAGGCCCGGTCTACGTGATCTCGGCCATCGCCAAGCAGGGCACCGAGCAGCTCTCTCACGACCTGATGCGCTACATCGAAGACCGCGCCGATCGCCTGGCCAACGACCCGGCCTACGCCGAGGAACTGGCCGACCTGGACCAGCGCATCGAAGACGAAGCCCGCGCCCAGCTGCAGGCCCTGGACGACGCCCGTACCTTGCGTCGTACCGGCGTCAAGAGCGTGCACGACATCGGCGACGATGACGCGTGGGACGATGATTTCGAGGACGACGAAGACGGCCCGGAAATCATTTACGTGCGCGACTGACCGGTTGCAGTACACTAAACGCCGCTCTCTGGAGCGGCGTTTTTGTATCCACGGTATCTACAGATTCGACATAGGTTGGAAGAGAAGATGCGAAGCAAGGTGACTGGCGCCAAGCGCTGGGTCGTGAAGATCGGTAGTGCATTGCTCACGGCCGATGGCAAGGGCCTCGACCGCGGTGCCATGGCCGTATGGGTCGAGCAGATGGTTGCCCTGCGTGAGGCGGGTGTTGAGTTGGTGCTGGTGTCCTCTGGGGCCGTGGCTGCCGGCATGAGCCAGCTGGGCTGGACCGCACGACCGAGCGCGATGAACGAGCTGCAGGCTGCCGCTTCGATCGGCCAGATGCGCCTGGTGCAGGCGTGGGAGTCGAGCTTTGGCGAGCACGGCAAGCACACCGCGCAGATCCTTCTGACTCACGACGACCTGTCCGACCGCAAGCGTTACCTCAACGCCCGCAGCACCTTGCGCACCTTGGTCGACTTGGGCGTGGTGCCGGTGATCAACGAAAACGACACCGTGGTTACCGACGAAATCCGCTTCGGCGACAACGATACCTTGGCCGCGTTGGTGGCGAACCTGGTCGAAGCCGACCTGCTGGTGATCCTCACTGACCGTGACGGCATGTTCGACGCCGACCCGCGTAACAATCCAGAGGCGCAGCTGATCTACGAAGCCCGTGCCGATGACCCAGCGCTCGACGCCGTAGCCGGCGGTACCGGCGGTGCCCTGGGCCGGGGCGGCATGCAGACCAAGCTGCGCGCCGCACGCCTGGCAGCCCGTTCTGGTGCCCACACCATCATCATCGGTGGCCGTATCGAACGGGTACTTGACCGGCTCAAGGCTGGCGAGCGCCTCGGTACCCTGCTGTCGCCTGAGCGCGGCATGCTGGCTGCGCGCAAGCAGTGGCTGGCTGGCCACTTGCAAACCCGCGGCACTCTGGTGCTGGACGCCGGTGCCGTGCAGGCGCTGCGCCAGGCCAACAAGAGTTTGCTGCCGGTAGGTGTGAAGACCGTCCAAGGCAGCTTCCGCCGTGGCGAAATGGTGGTGTGCGTGGGCCCCGACGGCCTGGAAGTGGCCCGTGGCCTTGCCAACTACAGCGCGCTGGAAGCACAGAAAATCATCGGCCAATCGTCCGATGCCATCGAGTCCCTGCTTGGCTACAGCGCCGAGCCGGAGCTGGTCCACCGTGACAACCTGGTGCTGGTATGAACATGCTCAAACGCGTGATTGCCGTGGCGGCCCTGGCGCTGCCGGTGCTGGCAGGGGCCGAGGAAATCGGCCAGGTATCTACGGTGTTCAAGTTCGTCGGGCCCAACGATCGCATCGTGGTCGAGGCCTTCGATGACCCCAAGGTCGAAGGTGTGACCTGCTACCTGTCGCGCGCCAAGACGGGTGGAGTGAAGGGTGGCCTGGGCTTGGCCGAGGACCGTGCCGAGGCGTCGATTGCCTGCCGCCAGGTGGGGCCGATCAACTTCAAGGGTGAGTTGAAAGATGGCGAGGAGGTGTTCAAGGAACGCACCTCGCTGGTGTTCAAGACCATGCAGGTGGTGCGCTTCCTGGACAAGAAGCGCAATACACTGGTGTACCTGGTGTACAGCGACCGCATGATCGAAGGCAGCCCGCAGAATGCGGTGACGGCGATTCCGATTCTGCCTTGGGCCCATTGAGGCAACAGCGGAGGCCTTCGGCCTCCAATCGCCGGCAAGCCGGCTCCCACAGGGTGGAGTGGCCCGGGCATTGAGCTGGTATCCAGCTTCCTGGTGGCAGTCCACACCCCTGTTGGAGCAACTGTCTTGCTCAACTTCTAACAGTTGGCGCGATACCTGTGGGAGCCGGCTTGCCGGCGATGGGCCGCAAAGCGGCCCCGTCACACAGTAATCAGGCCAGCTCCTCGGCCTGATCCTCGCGCACGATCGCCTTTTCCACATCACGACGGCTGATGTACTTCCAGTCCGCTTCGTCGATATAGATGCCATTAGGCCCGCTACCGCCTTCCAGGTCGATCGCCACATGCGCCGATACCTGTGGCTTCACGCTCGCCAGAATCGGTACGAAGCCCAGCTGCAGGCTGGTCTCCAGGAGCGCGGCCTGGTTGCGCTCGTCGATGTCCGCCGCTTCGTCCAGGTAGTAAGGCAGGCGAATACGCCCGGCCAGGTCGCGATCCATCAAGTGCAGCAACAGGTACATGTTGGTCAGCGCCTTGATGGTCATCGTGGTGCCGTTGGAGGCGGCGCCGTCGATGTCGGCGTGAATCACCGGCTGGCTGTTGATCTTGGTGATCTCGAACGCCAGTTCGAACAGGTCTTTGAGGCCCAGCTGGTTGTGGTTGGCCGCCACCAGCCGTGCCAGGTACTCCTTGGCTTCTTCGTTCTTGTGATCCTGCTCCGAATTCTGAGTCAGGTCGAACACCGACAGGGTCTCGCCTTCCTCGTACTGGCCGGCGCTGTGGATGATCTGGTCGATATGCTTGAGCGCTTCCTTGTTCGGCGCCAGTACCACGCGGAAGCTCTGCAGGTTGGAAACCTGGCGCTTGTTGATCTCGCGGTTGAACAGCGCCAGCTGGTGCTCGAGGCTGTCGTAGTCGCTGCGGATGTTGCGCAGGGTGCGGGCGATGTCGGTGACTGCGGCACGGCGCGCCTTGGCCAGGGTCAGAGCCTCGTCGGTGCGGTGGGCATACGCATTGACCAGCAGCTGGAGGCGCCGCTCCATGTCATCTTCACTGTCGAACTTGGCCACGCCCTTCAGACGCACCTGGGCGTACAGCGCCTCGATCTGGTTGTCGACACGCTGCAGGGCCTGCCAGCTGTCCTGGTAATCGTTGAGCAGCGGCAGCAGGTTGTCCATGGAGTCGTCTACCGCTTCCATGAACGGCGTGCCGAACGGCAGGTCGGCAGGCAGCAGCTGGCGGCGGCGCAAAGCGTCTTCCAGGGTGCGCTGCTTGGCTTCCAGGTCGGCGATCTGCCGCCCGACCAGTTGCAGCTTGGCCGACAGTTGCTGGACGCGCTCGGTGAAGGCATCGCTGGAGCGTTTGAGTTCGTCCTGGGCCGCTTCCAATTGCGCCAGTTGTTCCAGCTTCTCCGGCTCTTCAGCCGCCAGGGTTTCGCTGCGACGGTAGTCTTCCAGGGCCTTCTGTGCGTCCAGCACCTCCTGGTACAGGGCTTCGGTCTGGGCTTTGGAGGCGCTGCGGTCGGCGGCCACCGATTGCTGGGTCTTGAGCTGCTTGAGCTCGCGCTCCAGGCGGTCCTTCTGGTCGCGCAGGGCCGCGCGGTCGGCCAGGGCTTGCAGGGCGGGAGGGTCGATGTGCGAAAGATCGATGGAAATGCCCGGGGCCTCGAAGCGCTCGCCCTTGAAGCCATCGAGCACCGCTTCCAGCGATTTCACCCACAGGTCGCTGTCGTCCAGTTCGATACCGCGCTCGCCCAGCGGCAGGCTGAACAGTGCGCCGTTGAACAGGCGCATCAGGCGGTCGACGTCTGCCTGCGAAAACTCTTCGCGCAGGCGGGCGTAGCTGTTGTTGTCGGCGTGGTCGAGCTGCTGCCTGACCTGCTTGAGGCGTTTTTCCAGGTCGCGTACACGCTCGTCGAGGTCTTCGGCAGAGAACTGCCGCGACTGGGCCAAGGCGCCGGCCAGTTCGTCGTGGGCGTCCTTGGCGGCCAGCAGTTGCTGCTCCAGCACTTTGACGTCATCGACCAGGGCAAAGCGGTGCTTGAGCACCGACAGCTCACCGAGCCAGCGCTGGATACCGGTGATTTCACGTTCCAGGCGCATCAGCTCCTGGGTGCCGCCACGCTGGTCGTTCTGCAGGCGATCCTGCTCGCCGCGGTAGTGCTCGGCCTGGATCACCAGCTCTTCCTTGCGCGCCATGGCGTATTCCTGCCAGGTGCCCAGCAGGTTGTCGAGCAGTGGCGAGAGGCGGTGCAGCTTGCCGCGCAGGATGTCGCGCTGGGCCACGCCGCCGGCCAGGGCTTCGACCAGCGGGCCGGCGGCAACCAGCGCGTTGTAGTCCTGCTCCATGCGGCGTACGTCGCGGAAGGCTTCTTCACAGGCGGCGATGTAGTCGACGCTGCCCGAGCGCAGGCTGTGCTCGAATGCGTCGAGGAACAGCTGTTTGAGCTTGGCGGCGGTGATTTCGCGCATGTGCAGCAAGTTGATGAACAGTGCCCGGAAGGTTTTCAGGCTCTGTTCGCTGGTCGAGCGCAGCGGGATCATGGTCAGGTCCAGCGGCACCGACGTGTGGCCGCCGACCAGCAACCGGCGCAGCTCGTCCGGCTTGAGCTCGTAGGCTTTGAGGCCCAGGCGTTCGAGGTTGGTGAACAGCTCTTTCTGGCGCAGGCAGGTGTCGTTCTTCTGGTAGTGGTCCAGGTCCAGTTCACCCTTGTAGGCGAAGAACTGGTGGCCGAAACCGCCGCCCGGCCCGCGCCCGACCACGCCAACCACGTGGGGCCCGTGGGGCAGGTTGAGTTCGCAGAGAATGTACGAGGTGTCGCTGGCGAAGTAGAAGCGGCGCGACTGCTCCAGGCTGTACTTGCCGAAGCTCATGTCGGACATGCGCGCCAGGATCGGGAACTGCAGGGCGTTGATCGAAGCGGATTTGCCCAGGTTGTTGGCGCCGTAGACCGACAGCGGGTGCTCCAGCGGGAACAGGCCCAGGCTGTAGCCGGCGGTGTTGAGCAGTGCGAAGCGGCGGATGCCATAGCGTTCCTGGCTCATGCGTCAATCTCCTGTTGCTCTTCGCGGATGGCCCGGGCCAGGGCCTCTTCTTCGCTTTCTTCGCCCTCGAACGGGGTGAGGTCGAGCGGGTCGTCGGTGTGGGCCAGCGCTTCGGGGCTTTCTTCCTCGACCAGCACCGGCGTTGGCAGCGGCAGATCGCTGTGCAGGCTGGCGGCCAGGTCGCGGTCCTGCTGCACCGACAGGCACACATCGAGGAACCGGTGCATCGGCGGCAGGAAGCGGTAGATCCCGTTTTCCTCGTGGGCGAAGCCGAGCTGGGTCATGCGGCGCATGATCTTTTCTTCCAGCTCGTCGACGGTTTGCACTTCAGCCTGCAGGAACAGGTCACGGTATTTGTCCAGCAGCGAGGGCAGCTCATCACGCCCGATGCTGCCGCCGTCGAGTACCGCCATCGGGTCGCGGCCCTGGTCGGCCAGGTGTTCGACCAGAATGAAGGTGAACAGCGACAGGCGCTGGGCGGTCTTGTTGACCTGCGCGGCGGCCTGCTCGGGGACGAAGTAATAGAAACCGCGGGTATCGCACACCAGCTCGAAGCCCAAGGCCTTGAACAGGGTGCGGTACTGGTCCTGGAAGTTCGACAGCTGGGCGTACAGCTCCGGGTCGCGGCGGCTGATGTGGAACCCTTTGAACAGCTCGCGGAAGATCGGCGCGAGCTGGGACAGTTCGGAAAGATCAAGATGCATTGGCTGGGCTCGCGTTGGTTTCAGGTTGCGCTTCGCGGCTGGATGTCAGGGCGTACGAGCGCAGGCTGACCAGGTGTTCGTGGGTGGTGTACTCGCGCCGTTCCAGGCGTTCGCGCTTGAAGCGCTTCTCACGTGACAGGCGCGAGAACCAGTACAACAGTTCGTCGGTGGCGCCGTCGGGCTCCTGGTCCAGCAGCCAGACCATCAGGTCAGGCAGCGGCAGGGCATCTTCGCAGCGCTCGAGCATTTCCTTGACCGTGCGTGGCGCGCGCGGCAGCGGGCCAGTCTGGGTCTTGTGCGCCTTGGGGAACCTGGCCGGTTTCGGCTCGAAGCGGGCGAGGGCATAAACGTACGCCTCGACCTGGCTGGCGCTGCCCAGGAAGGTGCTCTGCGGCCGGGTGAACAATGGCATGGCCGCCTGCGGCACCGCGTCGATACCTTTGCGCCGGATGACCGACAGGGCCAGGGCGGCGCCGCGGGTCACGGCATTGTGCCGGCGCGCTTCTTCGCGCAGCGGCAGCAGCAGTTCACGGGCGTGGCGCAGGGTCAACTGGGCGCTGGTCTGCATCTCGAGGATGCGCGCATGGGTGCGCAGCAGCATGTCGTCGTCGACCAGGTGGCCCAGGCGCGCCTGTTCGCCGAGCAGTTTCAGCAGCACGGTCTCGACCTTGCGCACGCCCTGTTCGAAGGCGCCGTCGGCGTTGACCAGCTGGATCATCGGCTCGACGTATTCGTCCCAGGTCGCCAGTACTTCGGCATAACGCTGGCGCAGCGGGATCTGGCGGTTGCTGGTCTTGGCCCGTTCGGCCACGGCGACCAGCGCCTGTTCATCGTTGTCGAGCTTCTTCAGCACGTCGCGCACGCGCATGTCGAGCAGGCGCAGCTGGCGCGCCAGGTCATCGCTGTCGCGGTTGTCGAAAGCATCCTGGATATGCCCGGCAAGGCGCTCCAGGTGGCGCAGGTAGGCCTCGATCTCCAGGCACAGGCCCAGACGGTGCTCACGGCGCAGGTAGGCGAGGAAGTCGTGGATCTGGGCGTTGAGCTCGAAACGGTTCGGGCTCTTGGCCACCGGGACCAGGATATCCAGGCGGATCCACACGTCGAGCAGCTGGGTGATGTCCTGCGGCGTGCTTTCCACTTGCTGGCGGCCCAGCTGCTGGCGCAGTTCGACCAGGCTCAGGGTGCCTTGGTCGAAGCGCTCGCACAGCGGCTCGATCAGGGCCCAGTGTTCGGCTAGGGCGCGCAGGACGCGCTTGGGTTCGATCATTGGCGTCTACTCGTTGCCAAGTAAAAAGGGGGCGATTGTACTGCATCCGGGGGTGAGGATTTCACCCCTTGGTCTGTAATCAGGGATAACCCTGAGTTGCCTGGGGGGTTCACTGGCCCCCTGGCCAGTTCAGGCGGCAATTTTCTGCCGACCAGTTGCGGCGCTCGGCAGCCAACAGCGTTAGAATGCCCGCTTGTTCCAGCCCCCCGGATACCCGTGCCTTGCTGACCGAGCCCCGCCGCCGCGCCTACCTTTCCGCCATGCAAGTGGTGCATTGGCTGCCGCGCGCCGAACTGCCGTTCGCTGCGCCGTCGCGGCCCGAGTTGCTGTTGCCGCAGGTTCCGGTCGAGCAGGCCGCGTTCGAGGTCAGGCCTTCGCCAGCCTCTGCCAACGAAGCGCCGGTCGCACCACAGGCGCGCTCCGGGGAGCGGCCGAAAATCGAGATTCCGCGCCCGGGCACTACCCCAAAGCCCGCTGCCAAAGCGGTCGAGGCCGAGGAGCAAGCCCCCGCACCACGCCCGGCCCCCGTGCCGCCACCGCGTTTTTCGCTGCAACTGCTGCGCGCCGGCAACTGCCTGCTGCTGGTGGAATTGGCCACCGGCCAGCCGTTCCAGAGCCGCGACCCGTCCTACCTGCTGCTCAAGGACATGCTACGCGCCGCAGGCCTGCCAGATGCCCCGCAGATCATCGGCGAGCCGGTACGCTGGCCGCTGCTGGTGCGTGGCAACATGGACCAGGGGCCGGAGGCAGCGCGTGATTTCGTCCAGGGCTTCATCCAGGCGCGCCTTGAACAAGCCCCTTGCACCTGCCTTTGGCTGATCGGCATGCCGGCCTTGCGCTTTGCCGCCAATACCGACGCCCAGGCCTATTACCAAGTACTCAAGCTCGACGGCCTGGGCGACGCCTGGGCCTTGCCGGGCCTTGAACTGTTGATGGACGAGCCGCAGCGCAAGGCGGACGTCTGGAAAGCGATGCGCCAGCTGATGGCGCGCTGGAAGAGCGTTGAATGAGTGAATCGATCAGTTTCCGCCCCATGACCGAGGCGGATCTGGATGCCGTGCTTAAGATCGAATATGCCGCGTTCAGCCATCCCTGGACCCGCGGGATTTTCCAGGATGCGCTCAAGTCCTACGAAGTGTGGCTGATGTTCGATGGCCAGCAGCAGGTCGGCCATGGTGTGATCAACGTGATCATCGACGAAGCGCACCTGCTGAACATTACCGTCAAGCCAGAGAACCAGGGGCGTGGCCTGGGGCTGCGCTTGCTCGAGCACCTGATGGCGCGCGCGTATCAGCTCAATGGGCGGGAGTGCTTCCTGGAGGTTCGGGCCAGCAACCAGTCGGCCTATCGCCTGTATGAGCGCTACGGCTTCAACGAGATTGGCCGGCGGCGGGATTACTACCCGGTGGCTGGCGGGCGTGAGGATGCGCTGGTGATGGCGTGTACCTTGCTCGAAGACTGACAATGCGTTGCGTTTGCTGGCCTCTTCGCGGGGCAAGCCCGCGCCCGCAGAGGCCAGCACAGGCTGCATCGATCAAAGATCCTGAAGCCTCTCGATTGGTGCACGCAAATCCCTCAGGGCCCTCGTAACCACCCCGGTATTGCACTTGGCCGCCGCCTGCTCTGGTGGGTACTTGCGTACGGTGCGGAAGAACAATTCACAGGTCTGCTTCTTCTGCGTGACCTGCCACTTGTTCGAGCACGCTTCCAGCGTCAGCTTCGCATCGGCTTGCCGATTGCGCCCCATGCCGGCCTGCCAGCACGCCGCCGTCAGGTCCTGGCCCATCATCTTCAGCCCTGCTGCATCAGCTTCGTCCTCGTTGCCACCATGGCTTTGCTTGTCTGCCGCATACCAGATCGCGCTCGGGTGGTTGGCTCCCAGCACCGGCACGCTGGCGCCCGCCTGCGGGCTGATGCTGACCAGGCCCAGCACGCCGACGCGGGGCCCATACTGCTGCTCGACCCAGCTGCGCACGGGGGCGCCGAAAGCCACCATCGGCAGGGCTGATGCATCGAGGGGCACGGTCATCTCCCTGACCATGCGGGTTTGGTAAGTGTTGAAGTAGCTGTAGGTGTCTTTCAGCGCTTCCCCGGCACTGGCCGGGGCCGCAATCGGGGCGATATCGATGATGGTCTGGTAGGCCGGTGTGTCGCTGGCCGCCACGCCATTGAAGGTCAGCAGCTCTGCCCAGCGGTCCGTGGTGTTGGAGCGCAGGTAGTCCTGGGCCTGGGTCAGCGAATAATCCGGCGGGAAATGCAGCAGCTCGATGCTGCGGCGGTTCTGCAGGGCCATGCCCAACGGCAGGAACAGGTACCAGTCGTAGGACCATTTGCCGTCCCTGTTCAGCTCGGTGGCGCCTTGGTAGGCCAGCTCGCCGCTGTCGAGCAGCTGGCGCAGTGGCTCGGTATAACTGGCTGGCACATCGCTGATGGTCGCGTGCAGGCGGTCTGCGTCGCGGCTCACGTGCACCTGGGCGCCAGCGTAGCCGTCGCGGCGTACGCTCATGGTCAGGTAGTGCTCGACCGTCTGCTCCAGCGTCCATGGGCGAAAGCAGATCACGTGGCAGTTGTTGGGGAATGCGAACAGGCGAGTGACACGCTGGGCATCGCCCAGGTCGAGCTGAGCATCGGCTGCGGCCAGCCCGCTGAAGGCGAGGGCGGCCAGGCTGGGTAAGGCAATCTTGTGCATGCTTAACTCCTTGTAATGGCCGCCCCGATTGGCGGCGATGCTCATACTGGGGCAGAGGGAGCGGGGATGAAAAGGACGAAATGGCTGCTGATGGCCACAAGCCTGATGCTGGGCGGCGTGGCTCAGGCCGATGAACGTGACCTGTGGATGTTCGCGCAGTGGGCCGGGGATCATCAGACCCGGCCCTTCCGTGAGATGTTGGTGGATGCCCGCCTGTATGGCGTGGTGCCGATTCATCAGCTGCTGCGCTCGGCCTCCGACTGGCGGCTGTGCAAGGCTTCACCGTTTGCCGTGCCGCCGCCAGGCAACTGGCCGGCGGTGCGTTCCACGCTGGCGCTGATCAAGACGCTGGCTGATGAAGGCATCCTGCGTCAGTTCGAAGTGGTCTCGGCCTACCGTGACCCTGGCTTGAACAGGTGTGCAGGGGGCGCCGTGAACAGCGCACACACCCGTGCCTTCGCCGTCGATATCCTCTTGCCGGGCTGGGCCGACCCCAATCCGTTGTGCCGCTTCTGGCAGCAGCATGGCCAGGCCTGGGGCATGGGGCTGGGCCGCTACCCGACGGGCCGCATCCATATCGACACCGCGGGCTATCGCACCTGGGGCGGTGATGGCAGTCCTGGCTCGTCGTTCTGCAGCAAGTGAAATTGACTTATTGTCAGATGCTTTGGCTGATCGGTTGGAGATTGTTAAAAATGCCTTCTAAGAAAACTAGCATTTTTAACAGTATCCCAAGGTCGGAGTATCGTGAATGATGATCCTCGATCATTCATAGGATATGCACCGTGAAACGCTCCGACAATGATGCTATACAAAAGCGAATGCGGGTTTCGGATAACCTGGGTTCTGTAGTGAGCGAGTCCGGGGTGGAGCGCAGATCGGTAGCCTACACTCCTTATGGTCTTGCCCCGAACATGGAGTCGCTGACAGGTTTTTTAGGCCAGATGCGGTCGTTGTTGCCAGAGGGCTATTTTCTCGGTAATGGATATCGTTTTTATAATACGATTCTCATGCGGTTCAATTCGCCTGATGAACTTAGTCCATTCGAAGCGGGAGGGTTGAATGCCTATGCTTATTGTGCAGGAGATCCCGTGAATCGGACAGATCCTAGTGGCCGCATGTACTATGCTGGAACGGGGAGGATTTACGATTGGATGCTCCCCAGTAAATCGCCGCAGGGAAGTCAAAGTTCAATGCTAAGGTCCAGGTCCAGGTCCAGGTCCAGGTCCCCTGTACACGTAGTACCGAGGTCGCCCTCCCCTACAAACCAAAATCGGCCATTGACCCCTGCGCAGCTTAGCCGGGAGGGGGTAGCGGCCAGTTCACGATCGCCAAACCGGGAGTCTAAGCGCACTCAGCTGTGGGTGACCAAAGAAATCGCAGATCGTGCTATACACAAAGTTCAATTAAGCCAGGCAAGTATGTTTGTGGGGCCAGACGGTGAGTCTAATAGGGAGCTGGTAATTAAATATATAGAGCTCAGGCGATTACATAAATCTTGGGAGGCGCTTTACTTGATGCAGGTGAGCGCTCCATCAACTAGTGATGTCGCAAAGTTGGTGGAACATGGTAGCAAGGCCTTAGCGAACACTGCGTATGAAATTCGCAATAGGACTGATAGATAATTGACAATGCAGCGGGGTTCGCTCAGGTTCTGTACGAAATCCGGAGGCACTCAATGGGCGCCTACGCTGAGACTTTGTAAAGTTACCCGCCATCAGCGGCAAGGTGTTCGGTGACAGGTCTGCAAAATGATCGATTCAGCCGCGGTGCGCGCAAACCGCGCCTCAATTGGCGCTCGGAAGAAAAGGGGCTGACGAACCTGCCGATCACGCTCTTGGCTGCAGTCGCGGTGGCCTGGCGACCAAGATCCAACAGGTGCGATCTCACGATCGATGCCACACAACCTGTCAATTATTCGAGGGCAAAAGAAAAGGGCCTACCTTGCGGTAAGCCCTTTTCAAGTTTGGTGGCTACACAGGGACTTGAACCCCGGACCCCAGCATTATGAATGCTATGCTCTAACCAACTGAGCTATGTAGCCGATGGCGCGCATTATTCCCTTGTGATGCCCCTCTGTCAACACTCATTTCAAAAAAAATTTGCACGCTTTCAAAAACTTAGCCGCCCAGCCTGGTTTCAGCGCACGATCAGCCATTGGCCGAGAATGCTGTACAGCTGCAGATGCTGCTCGGCAACCAGCGCGTCGAGGGTTTCTGCAGCGCGGTCGAGGTCGAAGTCGCCGCTTACCCGCCGCTGCGCCAAGCGCCCGCGTTTTTGATAACGGCCTTTTGCACCGGGCCGATCCGCGCCTCGGTGAAGGTCACCCGCTCACCCGCAGACACCATACGCTGGTCGCTACCCTGGGCGATCAGGGCTTTGCCATTGAGTACCACCAGTTCGTCATGCTCGGCATGACGCGCCACCATCAGGCGAGTACCGAACACCTGGATACGCGAATCATCCACCTGCAGTTCAAGGGCGCGGCCGTCGAGCGCCACGTGCACCTCTACCTGGCCCTGCACAACCTGCAACAGGCGGGTGCGCCCGCGCAGGTCGACATTCAGTGCACTCGCGCTGCCCATGTGCAGGGTAGAGCCATCGGCCAGGCGCACGCTGCGCCGCTCGCCAGCGCCAGTGTGCAGGTCGCTGCCCAGGCGCTGCATCAGTGGCCAGTAAAGGTACGCCGCCACGCTCAGCGCCAGCAGGAACAGCAATGCCAGCGCTTTGCCGAGGTGGCTGCGCCGCACGGTGAGCTGGCGCGGGCGGGGCCGTGCCGGTGGCGCCTGCAATTGCTGCCAGCAAGCTTCGAGCTCGGCGTAGGCATGGGCGTTGAGCGGGGCCTGGCACCAGCGGGCGAAAGCCTGCCGTTCACGATCATCGCAGCCAGGCTGGCGCAGGCGGGAGAACCACGCGAGTGCTTCCTGTTGCGCGTCGGCCGGAATCTGCGTGGCGGGCATCGGGCTCATGTTGAAAATGTGCTCGCTAAAGGGCGTTATCGCCCAACGATTACGGGAATTTTCGGTGAGGATGCTAAATATATTGAGAACCATTTGCAAGTGCGCGGTTAAGCGGGATAAAAAGGTAGCTATGTATCCATTTGTTTCCTGATAATCGGATCCCACACCTGAGGACGGAACTCAAACTCATGGCCATCAGCAGCACCTCCACTGCCAGCACCGGTTCGGCAAGCCAAGCCAACCCCCTGGTGATGCGCATCATCGCCTTCTGTGCACTGGCGCACCTGATCAATGACCTCATCCAGTCGGTGCTGCCGGCGATCTACCCGATGCTCAAGGCCAATTACGACCTGAGTTTCACCCAGATCGGCCTGATCACACTGACCTTTCAGATAACGGCGTCGTTGCTGCAGCCCTGGGTTGGCTTCTTCACCGACCGCCGGCCGACACCGAACCTGTTGCCGCTCGGCACCCTGTGCACATTGGTGGGTATCGTCATGCTGGCTTTCGTCGGCAGCTTCCCGATGATCTTGCTGGCTTCTGCACTGGTGGGTATCGGCTCGTCGACCTTCCACCCGGAGACCTCGCGGATTGCGCGGCTGGCCTCAGGCGGGCGTTTCGGCCTGGCGCAGTCGACCTTTCAGGTGGGTGGCAACGCTGGCTCGGCCTTTGGCCCGCTGCTGGCGGCGGCCATCGTCATCCCGTTCGGCCAGACCCATGTGGCATGGTTCGGCGTGGCAGGGCTGCTGTTCTTCGCCGTGACCCTGATGCTGCGCCGCTGGTACACCGAGCACCTCAACCAGGCCAAGGCACGCAAGGTGGTGCAGGCCACCCATGGCATCTCGCGCAAGCGCGTGATCGCGGCGTTGGTCGTCCTGGGCCTGCTGGTGTTCTCCAAGTACTTCTACATGGCCAGTTTCACCAGCTACTTCACCTTCTATCTGATCGAGAAGTTCGATCTGTCGGTGGCCAGCTCGCAGTTGCACCTGTTCCTGTTCCTTGGCGCGGTCGCGGCCGGCACCTTTTTTGGTGGGCCCATCGGTGACCGTATCGGGCGCAAGGCGGTCATCTGGTTCTCCATCCTCGGTGTGGCGCCTTTCACCCTGGCGCTGCCGTACGCCGATCTGTTCTGGACCACCGTGCTTAGCGTGGTCATTGGCTTCATCCTGGCGTCGGCGTTCTCGGCGATCGTGGTGTACGCCCAGGAGCTGGTACCGGGCAGTGTGGGCATGATTGCCGGGGTCTTCTTCGGGCTGATGTTCGGCTTCGGCGGGATTGGCGCGGCGCTGCTGGGGTACGTCGCGGATTTGCGCGGCATCGAGTACGTGTATGGCGTATGTTCGTTCCTGCCATTGTTCGGCCTGTTGGCGGTGTTTCTGCCTAACACGGGTAAGCGCTGAGCAGGGGCTGCTTTGCAGCCCAATCGCCGGCAAGCCGGCTCCCACGAGGGATTCGCGCCACCGGTTGGACGTTGAGCCAGACATTGGATGGGTGTCCAACTTCCTCGGGGTAGGCCGCCATCTTGTGGGAGTCGGCTTGCCGGCGATCACCGGTGAAGCCGGTGCCATGCGCCACCTTCACCGGCAAGACCGCCGCTTGCACTGTCGGGGCAGTGCTGCTGCGCGCGGTGGGCGCGGGCAATTGACGGCTCAACCTGGCTTGGCCTAGAGTGCCGCCTCTTGTCTCCAACCTGCGTAGTAGCCAAAGCAATGCGCCGTACCCCATCCCTTCCATACGCCCGCCAGCCTGCCCTCCAGGCCATGCGTCGCGCGTGGCCGAGCGATACGGTGCTCAAGCGTCGCCGCAGTGTGCTGTTTGCCTTTACCTTCTCGCCACACCTCGCCCTGAACTGACCTGCGCCCCTGCGTCACCCGCTTTCCCGGCGTGCGCCCGGGCGCCTGTATCTGCGCGTCTTTTCAGTTTGCTTGGAGTGGTACATGAATATGCGTTTGCTGGCGGGCCTTCTGTTCGCCGTGTCTGTGGTTGGCTTCAGCCTGGGAGCCAGCCTGCCGCTGGTGTCGTTGCGCCTGCATGAGGCCGGCGCCGGCACCTTGCAGATCGGTATCATCTCGGCCATACCCGCGGCGGGGATGATGCTGTCGGCGTTCATGGTCGACGCCTGTTGCCGGTACCTGCCCCGGCGCACCATCTACCTGCTGTGCTTCAGCCTGTGCACCGTCAGCATCGCCTTGCTGGAGCTGGCCTTCGATTCGGTCTGGATGCTGGCCCTGCTACGCCTGGGCCTGGGTATCGGGATGGGCATCGCAATCATCCTGGGTGAGTCGTGGGTCAACGAACTGTGCCCGGACCACAACCGCGGCAAGATCATGGCGCTTTACGCCACCAGCTTCACCGGCTTCCAGGTGCTCGGCCCGGCGATGCTCGCAGTGATCGGCGCCAACAGCCCGTGGATCACCGGTGTGGTGAGCCTGTGCTACGGCCTGGCGCTGGTGTGCATTGTGCTGACCGTGCCGAACGATCATGTGGAGCATGGTGACGAGGGTGAGAAAAGCTTCGGCCTGGCGGGCTTCTTCCGCGTCGCCCCGGCGTTGTGCGTGGCAGTGCTGTTCTTCTCGTTCTTCGATGCGGTCGTGCTGTCGTTGTTGCCGGTGTACGCCACCAGCCATGGGTTTGCCGTGGGTGTGGCGGCGCTGATGGTGACGGTGGTGTTCGCCGGTGACATGGTTTTCCAGTTGCCGCTGGGCTGGCTGGCCGACCGGGTCGAGCGTACCGGGCTGCACCTGGTGTGCGGGCTGGTGGCGATGGCAATCGGTATCGCCTTGCCGTGGCTGCTGCAGATGACCTGGCTGCTGTGGCCGCTGCTGGTGGTGCTTGGCGCCGTGGCAGGCGGTATCTACACCTTGGCGTTGGTGCTGATCGGGCAGCGTTTCAAGGGCCAGGACCTTGTCACCGCCAATGCCAGCGTCGGCTTGTTGTGGGGCGTCGGCAGCCTGGTCGGGCCGCTGGTCAGCGGCGCGGCGATGGATGTGGCGCCGCATGGGTTGCCGATGGCGCTGGCGATCATGGCAGGGCTGTTCGTGTGCGTTGCCCGGCAGTCGTACCGGCGGGCCGGTAAGCTGCGGGCAGTGGCGGACTGAAGCGTGTCGTTGCCAGTGCTGGCCCGGCCGCCGGGCAAGCCGGCAGCCTGCGTCAGAAGCTGCCGCGCAAGGTCACCGAGACATTGCGCGGATCACCCCAGTAATACCCGGTCGGCGTCGGCGCGACCTGGCGGTAGTACTTCTTGTCGAAGATATTGTTGGCATTGAGCTGCAACGAGTAATGCTCGTTGAACCGGTAATTGACCATCGCGTTATACACCGCATACCCCGCCTGGGAGGCTTCGGCGCTGCCGCTGCGGTTGTAGATGTCACTCTGCGCTTGCACGCCGCCGCCAACGGTCCACGCTTGCAGCTCACCCGGCAGGCGATAGCTGGTGAACAGGCGCAGCATGCGCTTGGGGTCGGTGGTGCGGATGGCGTTGCCGGTGTTGCTGATGGTGTCCTTGAGTTGCTTGGTGGTGTTGTAGGTGTAGCCACCGGTTACGTTCCAGCCTGGCAGCACTTCGCCGGAAATCTCCAGCTCGAAGCCTTGGCTGCGGTTCTTGCCTGCAGCGACCTTGCAATAGCCCGAGGTGTAGTTGGGCGGGCAGGGGTTGGGGCCGCTCAGGTCATCCAGGGCGTTGCCGACCTGGTAGATGCGGAAGAACGCCAGCGAGGTGTTCAGCCTTCCTTCGTAGAACTCGCCCTTGATGCCGGTCTCGTAAGCTTCGCCTGTGGTTGGCTCCAGCACCGAGCCGCTGACGTCGGTGGCGGTCTGCGGGTTGAAGATTTCGGTGTAGCTGGCGTAGGTACTGAAGTTGTCGTTGAGGTCATAGATCAGCGCTGCGTACGGCACGATCTTGTTGTCGACGCTGAACTTGCCGTTCGCCTTGACGTTGTTTTCCTGCTCGTAGTCATACCAGTTGGCCCGCGCCCCGATGATTGCCGTGAGCGGGTCGGCCAGGGAAATGCGCCAGGTGGCGTAGGCCGCTTCCTGGGTGGTGCGCGTGCGCACCGGATGGGCGGTGATGTCGATGTCCGGTTCGGCCAGGCTGGTCTTTGGGTCCCATTCGCGGATGTCGAACACCCCAGAAGAGACGAAATTGGTGGCCGAGGCGTAGGAATCGTTGCGGATGCGCTCGACACCCAGCATCAGGTCATGGGTGCGACCGAGCAGCTCGAACGGCCCGTTGAGGGTGGCGCTCAGGTTGTTCTGCAGGCTCTCGCCGCCGTCGCCCTCGGTAACCTGATAGTTCATCAGATAGGGGTTGTTGCCTGGGTTGGCCGCGCCGCTGGCCCGGGTGAAGTAGGTCTGCTTGAACCCGTGGTCATCCAGCTCGAAGTGCGTGCGCTGGGCCATCAGCTTGAGCGACCAATCGTTATCGAAACGGTGTTCGAGCTCGGCAAAGGTCTGCAGGTTGCTGCGGTCCCAGCGGTTCCAGTCGGCACCCAGGTAAGTGCTGCGGCCAAGCGGCAGGGGCGATCCATCGTAGTTGGCGGGCAGGTTGCCCCAGGCGCCGGTGGCATCGAGCTTGGTCCACTCAAGGCCTGTGGTCAGGGTGGTGCTGTCATTCAGATCGAAGGCCAGCACACCGTAGAACACTTCTTTGCGCTCTTGGCGCGAGTCCTGGAAATGGTCTTTGTCATCGTGAACGGCGATCACCCGGCCGCGCACGTTGCCGGTGTCTGTCAGCGGGCCGGAGAGATCGGCGACATACCGCTGGGCATCCCAGGAACCGAGGGTGACGCTGCCTTCGCCCTGGAATGCGTGCGTCGGGCGCTTGCGCACCAGGTTGACGGTGCCGGACGGGTTACCCGCGCCGCGGATCATGCCGGTGGCCCCGCGCAAGATCTCGGCGCGGTCGATGATGGCCGAATCGCTCTGGATGAATGAGCCTCCGCCGCTGCCCTGCACCACGGTGGCGCCATCGTACTGGATGGCATCGATCGCATAGCCACGCGAGTAGTACTGCACACGTTCGCTGTCGGTGAGGTTCACCACCACACCCGGCGTCTGCTCCAGCAGGTTGGTCAGGTTGGTGATGTTCTGGTCGTCTATGCGCTGACGGGTGACCACGGTCACCGACTGCGGGGTGTGGCGAATGCTCTGTGCAGTCTTGCCGATGGTGACCGCACCGGTCGTGTACGAGCCACTGTGCTCGGTGGTTTCGCCCAAGCGATCGCTGGAAATGCTGGTCGCACCCAGTTGCAGTGCGCTGCCCGCGTCCAGTGCCGGTATCAGCAGAAAACTGTTGTCGCCTTCCTGCTGCACTTGCATACCGCTGCCCATCAGCACCAGGGTCAGTGCCTGAGCCGGTTCATGGCGGCCCTGCACGCCCTGGGTGGTCTTGCCCAGCAGGCTGTTCGCATCGAACGACAGGCTCAGGCCGCCTTGGCGCGCCAACTGGTCCAGTGCCGGGGCCAGAGGGCCTGCGGGGATGCTCCAGTCGATTTGCCGGTGCTCGCTGGCGGGTGCAGCGGTGGCCTGTACAGGCAGTGCCAAGGCGCTGCCCAGGCCAATGCCGAACACGGCGGCGCGCACGGCATGGCGCAGCCTGTCGTTGCGGGGGGAACACGGGTGGATCATGGACCGCTCCTGAAGGTTTCGTAGACCACTTTTCGGGTTTTGTTCCTTCAGGCCGAACGAGAATGAGATTCCACCTCATTCTTTTTCAAAAAGTTCAGGCAGCCCCTACGTTGACCCAATAGCGTGTGCGGTAATCGACACGTACCGGCAGGCTGCGGGTCAGCAGTTGCAGAATCTGCCCTGTATCGTTCAGTTGGTAAGTGCCGGATACCTTGAGCCCTGCCACCTCGCCAGCGCAGCGCAGCAGCCCTGGGCGATAGCGGGCCAGTTCGGCGCAGAACTCGCCCAGTGGCATCTGTTGCACGCTCAGCACACCGTCGGTCCAGCCCCACGGGTCGCCATGCAACGAGGCAAGTGCATGGGCCCCGCGCGGCGACACCTGCAGCACCTCGCCTGCCCGAACCACCCGTGGTGTAGCGGAGGCGGGGAACAACGTGACTTCGCCGCGGCGCACAGCCAGCAGCAGCCCCTGGTCGTTCTCGCGCAGCAGCAGTTGGCCGTCCCGGGTGGCCATGGCCCCAACCCGGGTGGTGATGCGGAACGGGCGGTTGTCGCCAGGGTTGCAGGCCAGGCTGACTTCACCGCGCAGCAGCGCCAGTTCGCGCAGCTCGGCGCCGTATCGCAGGTCGATAGCGCTGGCGGTGTTGAGCTGGATCTGGCTGCCATCGCTGCCTTGTAAGCGGCGACGTTCGCCAGTGCCGGTGCGGCTGTCGGCCACCAGGGCGGGCAGGCCTAGCGGCTCGCGCGCGGCCCAACCGACACTGCCGCCGATCGCTATCACCGCCAGCAACTTGAGGTGGTCACGGCGATTGATGCGCTGACGTTGGCGGCCATCCAGGGTGCGTCGGCTAAGGTCGCTGGGCAGCCCCGCCAGCTCGTCGCTAAGGGAGCTCACCCGTTGCCAGGCCTTGGCATTGTGGGGGTGGTGGGCCAACCATTGCTGGAACTGCCGTTCGGTAGCCGGGCTGGGGGTGTCGAAGCGCAGCTTCACCAGCCACTCGATGGCCTGGTCGACCTGAGCCTGGGCGGGTGCATGATCACAGTTCGGCATAGCGCAACCGGTAGCAGACGCCCAGGGCCTTGGCCAGGTCGCGTTCGACGGTGGCGCGCGAAACGCCCAGGCGCAGGGCTATCTGCGCGATACTCAAGCCATCGAGCTGGGCCAGCAGAAAGGCCTGACGGGCGCGTGGCCTGAGCTGGTGCAGGGCGCGGTCAAGGCGCTCGAGGGCATCCAGGATCACCAGGCGATGCTCTTCACTGGGTACTTCGCCTTCAGGTACCTGGGCCAGGCTTTCCTGGTAGGCGCGCTCCAGGGCGCGACGGCGGAACTGGTCGATCATCAGGCCGCGAGCGATGCTGCTCAGGTATGCCCGCGGCTCTTTGATCGGCGAAACCTGGCGCGCACGCAGCAGGCGCACGAAGGTGTCCTGCGCAAGGTCTGCAGCGTGTTCCTGGCAGCCGACCCGGCTGCGCAGCCAGCCACGTAGCCAAGCGTGATGGGACTGGTAGAGCAGGGCGACTTCGGCGGGTTTGAGCGTGTCGTTGAGCTGCATCGTAGCGGCTGACCCCATGAAGCGCACGTGACTGTGAATAGTTCTCAATTCTATGCATGGATGATGGCACGGGGCAATGGTTGCCAGGAATTAGCTGCGCAAGATTCGGCGTTTCCACGATGCGTGGCTGGGCTAAGCTGGTCCTGCCTTGAACCCACTGGAGCTACGGATGATCCTGGCCGACCTCTCGCCTGAAGCCTACCGCGAAGCCACCGAGTACCTGGCCGCGCTGGACCCTGACTGGGCGCGGCACATTGCTGCGACCGGGCCGTGCCTGCACCGGGCGACGCCGGGGCGCGAGCCTTATGAGGCGTTGGTCCGGGCGATTGCGTACCAGCAACTGCATGCACGAGCGGCCGAGGCGATACTCGGACGATTGCTGGCGTTGTTTCCTGACGATGGGTTCCCCGGGCCGAGGCAGTTGCTTGAGGTGGCGCCGCAAACGCTGCGTGCCTGTGGGTTTTCCGCCAGCAAGCTGGCGACGATTCAGGGGATTGCCCTGGCCGCGCTGGATGGCGCGGTGCCGTGCCGGGAAGAGGCATTGGGCATGAGCGACGAGGCGTTGATCGAGCGCCTGGTTGCGTTGAGGGGCGTGGGCCGCTGGACCGTCGAGATGCTGCTGATCTACAGCCTGGAGCGTTCGGATGTATTACCGGTGGACGATTTCGCCGTGCGCGAGGGGTATCGTCGCCTCAAGGGGCTGGGCAAGGCGCCGACACCAGCGCAGATGCGTTCGCTGGGCGCCGGGTGGCGCCCCTACCGGACTGTGGCAGCCTGGTATCTGTGGCGGGCCTGAGACGATCAGCTTAGTTGAGGCATACCCCAATGACGCCCTACACCACTGACGAACAACGCTGGCAAGCCGTATACACCCGCGATGCGGCGGCGGCAGGCCATTTCGTCTACGCCGTGCGGACCACCGGCATTTACTGCCAACCTGGCTGCAAAGCGCGCATGGCCAAGCGCGAGAACGTCGAATTCTTCACCGATGCCGCCACCGCGCAGGCCGCAGGCTATCGGCCCTGCCGGCGTTGCCAGGGCAAGCCGTCGAGCGTTCGCCACGGCGAACTGGTAGCACGCGCCTGCCGCCTGCTCGAAACCCCGGACAACCCACCCGGCCTGGCCCAGCTCGGTACCCAACTGGGTGTCAGCCCGTACCACCTGCACCGCCTGTTCAAGGCCGAAACCGGCCTCACGCCGAAGGCCTATGCCACAGCCTTCCGCGCCCGGCGCCTGCGCGAGGGGCTGGGCGAGGGAAAAACATCGGTGACCGATGCCATCTTTGCTGCAGGGTACAACTCCAACAGCCGTTTCTACGAAAGCGCCGATCAGCGCTTGGGCATGCGCCCGCGCCAGTACCGTGCCGGTGGTGCGGGCACGGCCATTCATTTTGCCGTGGGGCAGTGTTCACTGGGGGCGATCCTTGTGGCGCAGAGTGAAAAAGGCATTTGCGCGATCCTGTTGGGGGACGCGCCTGAGGCGCTACTGGAGCAATTGCAGGATCAATTCCCCAATGCGCGCCTGATCGGCGGCGATGCCGAGTACGAACGCCTGGTGGCGCAGGTGGTGGGCTTCGTCGAGGCGCCAGCCCTGGGCCTGGACTTGCCTCTGGATGTGCAGGGCACCGCGTTTCAGGAGCGGGTCTGGCAGGCTCTGTGTGAAGTTCCAGTGGGCGGCCGGGTAAGCTACACCGAGATCGCCGAGCGTATTGGCGCGCCCAAAGCCGTGCGCGCAGTGGCCATGGCGTGCGCAGCCAACCGTATCGCCGTGGCGATTCCTTGTCACCGGGTGGTGCGCCGGGACGGCGACATCAGCGGCTACCGCTGGGGGGTGGAGCGCAAGCGGCAACTGTTGGAGCGAGAAACGGCACTCTCCTGAACGCCGTAAGCCGCGTAGAATCCACCGCCAAATAGCCTTGTGATGAGGAACGTTCGATGAGGCGTGCCTGCCTTGCCCGATTTTACCTGGGTGTAATGGCCCTGATGCTGGCGCTGGCGTCGCCGGCTTGGTCGGCCTCCGTGCCGGTTGCCAACCTGGTTGCCGGCGAACTGCCGGTGCTTGATGAAAACGCAAGCATCGAGCAGTTGAGCGACAGGCTCGACCAGATTCGTCAGGGCGTGACCAGCAACGCCAACGACGACCTGCTCTCGCAACTGCGCATGGCTACCGTGCAGGTCCAGCGCCAGGCTGATGCGCTGAGTAGCTTGCGCGCTGCCGACGTACAGAGCCTCGACGACAAGCTCAAGGTCCTCGGCCCGGTGCAGAAGGACGAAGCCGCCACTCTGGCCGTGCAGCGCAAGGAGCTGGAGGCGCAGAAAAAGTCCGTGCTCGCTGAGCAGGATCAGGCCACCAAGCTGACCCAGTCGGCGCGCGACCTGTCCACGCAAATCGTCAACCTGCGCCGTAGCCAGTTCAACTCGCAAGTTACCAGTCGCGCGGCCAGCCCGCTGAGCCCTGCCTTCTGGCAGTCGCTGATCCGTCCTACCGAGGACGATGTGATGCGCCTGCGTGACCTGCGCGGCGAGGCGGTCGATGCCGTCGCCAGTGCCTTCAGCGCTGAACACCGCGGGCTCTTCATCACCAGCCTGGTGGCTGCGACCCTGGTCTGGACACTGGTCCGCCTGGTGCTTGAGCGCTTGCTCGCAGCGGCCATGGTACGCTGGCTGCCCGAAGGCCGGCTACGTCGAAGCGCACTGGCGTTGAGCGTGAGCCTGGCCACGCTGGGCACCATCGCCGGTGCCGTGTCGCTGCTGCGCTGGGGCCTTGAAAGTAGTGCCAGGTTGGGCTCGGACATGGCCAACCTGACCAACCACTTCCTCCTGCTCGTGGTGTTCAGTGCGTTCATCACCGGCCTTGGCCGGGCCATGTTGATGCTGCAACGGCCATCCTGGCGCCTGCCGCCGATCCCCGACGAAGTGGCCACTGCTCTGGGTTGGTTCCCCAAGTTGCTGGCCCTGGCACTGATGGTGATGCTGACCTTCGAGCGCATCAACAGTGTGATCGGCACCAGCCTGGCGCTGACTGTCGCCATCAATGGCCTGACCGCGCTGGTGGTGGCCGCGATCTTCTTGGCGGCGCTGGTACGTTACCGCCGTACCTTGCGCAAACATGGGCTGGCGCGCCCGACCGGGCTGGCAGGGTTGATCCCATTCGTGATCGTGGTGTGGGTCGGGCTGATCCTGCTGACGTTGCTGGCCGGTTACCTCACCCTGGCCTACTTCCTCACTGCCAAGCTGCTGTGGATAAGTGTGGTCGCCACCTGCGCCTACCTGTTGACCACCTTCCTGGCTGACCTGTGCGAAATCCTGCTGTCACCGCGCCAACCTGGCGGCCTGGCACTGGCGTCGTCGCTGGGCCTGGCACCACGCCACCAGGCGCAGGTCAGCACCATCCTGACCGGTGTCAGCCGCACGGTCCTGCTGTTCCTGGCCGTGATGCTGGCGTTTATGCCCTCTGGCACCAGCCCGGGCGAGTTGCTGCTGAGCCTGGGCGATTGGGACGGCACCGGTGGCAAATTACTCGGCAACCTGAACATCGTGCCCCAGGACATCCTGCTGGCCGTGGCGTTGCTGTTGGGCGGCATGCTCGGTATCCGTGTGCTCAAGCGCTGGCTGAGCGAGCGCCTGCTGCCGGAAACCGACATGGATGCCGGCATGCGTGCCTCGCTGGTAACGCTGGTCGGTTATTTGGGCTTCCTGTTCCTGGCCATGCTGGTGATGTCGACGCTGCACATCAACCTCACCAGCCTGACCTGGGTGGTCAGTGCGCTGTCGGTGGGTATCGGTTTCGGCTTGCAGCAGATCGTGCAGAATTTCATCTCCGGTCTGATCCTGCTCACCGAGCGCCCGGTGAAGGTGGGCGATTGGGTGAGCCTGGCCGGCGTCGAGGGTGACATTCGCCGCATCAACGTGCGCGCCACCGAGATCCAGATGTCTGACCGCTCCACGGTGATCGTGCCCAACTCGCAGTTCATCTCGCAGAACGTGCGCAACGTGACCATGGGCAATGCCTTGGGCGTGGTGGGCATTACCCTGACCTTGCCATTGGATACCGATGCCAACCAGGTTCGCGACCTGCTGCTGAGTGCTTTTCACGAGCATGAAGCGATCCTGGACGCGCCGGCTGCGTCGGTAACCTTCAAGGACCTGACGGCCAGCGGTATGGTGATCAGTGTCAGTGGCTATGTGGCGGGGCCGCGGCAGGTGTCGGGGGCGCGCAGCGACCTGCTGTTCACCATCCTGGGGCGTTTGCGTGATGAGGGCATTGCCCTGTCTTCACCGCAGAGCATGGTGCTGGTGCAGGAGGGCGCGCGCCAGGGCGACGAGCCGGCGTGAAGGCTTTGCGCGCAAGCCGGCCTGCGGTGGTGCTGTGTCAGGGCTGAACGTGGGAGCGACTGTCTTGCTGGCGATACAGGCGCAGCGGTGAATGGCACCGGCTTCACCGGTGATCGCCGGCAAGCCCGGCTCCCACATGGATTGCGCCGGCTTTTAGAGATTGGGCAAGACAGTTGCGGCCACAGGTAAAGCGCAGATCTGAAGAACTACGCGGTCGCGGTGGCCGGCTTGCCGGCGATGGGCTGCGCAGCAGCCCCCATAACGGAGCTGTCAGCCCAGGCAACGCGTCACATGCTTGACCGACAGGTAGCCCGACAACCCCCAAGGCCCGAGCTCGCGCCCGATGCCGCTACCCTTGGTGCCGCCCCAAGACGTTTCGACGAACACCGCTTGTACCGAGTTGATCCACACATGCCCGACTTCCAGCGCATCGGCCACCCGCTCGGCGCGCTCAAGGTCCGCTGAGCAAACCGTGGCGACCAGGCCGAAACGGCTGTCGTTGGCCTCGGCAATTGCCTGTGCTTCGGTGGTGAAACGGCGCGCACACAGCACCGGCCCAAAGATCTCTTCAGTCCACAGACGGCTCCCCACCGGTACGTCGGTATACAGCGTCGGGCTGACAAACCAGCCGTCGCGGTCCAGCGCTTTGCCACCGGCCAGGCACTGCAGCCCCTCTTCACGGGCTGTGGCGAAGTAGCTGGCAACCCTCAGCCATTGCGCCTGGCTGGTCAGCGGGCCCATGTCCACTTCTTCGGTCAGTGGGTTACCCACGCGCAGCGTTTCCAGTGCCTGTTGCAGGCGTGGCAGCAGCGCATCGGCAATGCCCTCGTGCACCAGCAAGCGAGAGGTAGCCGAGCACATTTGCCCCGCGTTCCAGGTAATACCGGCGACAATCCACTCTACCGCCTGGTCCACATCGCAATCATCGAAGACCACGATTGCCGATTTGCCGCCCAGCTCCAGGGTCACCGGCCGGCACTGTGCCGATGCGCTGCGCATCACCTGGCTGCCGACACTGTTGCTGCCGGTGAAAGACAGCTTGTCCACACCGCTGTGGTTGCTCAGTGCGACGCCGGTCTCGGCTTTGCCGTTGACAATGTTCAGCACGCCCGCAGGCAGGCCCAGGGTATCGGCGATCTGGCCGTAGGCCTGCTCGATCAGTGGGGTGATTTCCGAGGGTTTGAGCACCACGGTGCAGCCTGCAGCCAAGGCCGGTGCGAGCTTCCACGCGCTGGTCACCAACGGGAAGTTCCACGGCACGATCAGGCCGACCACACCCACCGGCTCCAGCCGGGTGCGGGCGGTGAAGCCCGGTGCGGCCAACGCCACTTCGCGGTTCCTTTGCGGCAGTTGCTCGGCCAGGTCGGCGTAATACGCGAAGGTGGCTATGGCATCGTCCAGGTCGATTTCGGCCTCGTGGCGAGGCTTGCCGTTGTTGCGCATTTGCAGGCTGATCAATGCTTCACGGCGTTGCCCGAGCTGCTCGGCAAAACCGCGCAGGTAGGCCGCACGCTCGCTGGCGCCTGCCTGCTTCCATGTGGGCAGGGCTTCGCGCGCCGCCGCCACGGCCTGGTCGACCTGGGCAACGCTGGCGGCCATCAATTCGGCGAAAGGTTGGCCCAGTGCAGGGTCATTGACACTGATGCAGTCGCTGCCCAGGCCTTCGACCCAGCGGCCGGCAATGTAGTGGGAAGTGGTCATGATCGTTATCCAGTCAGGCTATTTCGGCCGGGTTCAGCACCGGCGTGTGTGAGGTGCTTTTGCAGCGCACCCAGCGCGGGCCGTTGGGGCCATACACGCCGGCAGGTTCAGGGAAGAGGTTGAGCAGCAGCAGGTAAAGCACACCGGCCATGCTCAGGGTGACCGGCAGGCTCACGTCGATGCCGCCAGCCAGGTCGCCCAGCGGGCCGACGAACTGCCCAGGCAGGTTGACGAAGCACAGGCCGACCACCGCGCTGGGGATCCACGCCCCCATGCCGCGCCAGTTCCAGCCATGCAGGAACCAGTAGTGGCCGCCGCGTTGGCCGCGGGTGAACACCTGCAGGTCGTCGGCGTGATAGAAGCCGCGACGTGTGATCAAGCCGAGAATCATGATCACCATCCACGGGCTGGTGCAGGTAATGATCAGCACGGCGAAGGTCGAAACGCTCTGTACCAGGTTGAAGGTGAAGCGGCCGATGAAGATAAAGGCAATGGCCATTACCCCGATCAGCACGGTGGCGCCCGCGCGGCTGAGCAGGCGGGGGAACACGCTCGACATGTCCAGCCCGGTGCCGTAAAGGGCAGTCGTGCCGGTAGACATGCCACCGATCACCGCGATCAGGCACACCGGCAGGAAGAACCAGCTAGGCGAAATCGCCAGCAGGCCACCCACATAGTTGTTGGCGGCGATATAGTCCGCGGCCTGGGTGGCCACCAGGGTCGCGGTGCACAGGCCGAAAAGGAACGGAATCAGCGTGGCAGCCTGGGCGGCGATCACCGCCAGCATGATGCGCGCCTTGGGCGTTTGCCGCGGGATATAGCGCGACCAGTCGCCCAGGAAGGCGCCGAACGAGACCGGGTTGCTCATGGCCAGGATCGCCGCGCCGACGAAGGCTGCCCAGAACCCGCCCTGGCCGAGGCTGACGCTCCCGGCGTAGCCCGCATCGAATGGGCCGGCGAAGGCGAAGATGCCCAGCAGGAACAGCAGGCTCGAGGCCCACACGGCAATCTTGTTGACCCACAGCATGAAGCGGAAGCCGAAGATGCACACCACCAGCACCAGTGTGGCGAACAGGCCGTAGGCCAGGCCCAGGGTCAGGTCGGTCTCCGGCAGCCCTGCCAGGCGCTTGGCGCCGCCGACCAGGGCATCGCCGGAACTCCATACCGACAGCGAGAAGAACGCCACGGCGGTGAGCAGCGACAGGAACGAGCCGACGATGCGCCCGTGCACGCCGAAGTGTGCGCCCGACGACACCGCGTTGTTGGTGCCGTTGAGCGCACCGAACAAGCCCATGGGGGCAAGGATCAGCGCACCCACGCCGACGCCGAGCAGGATCGCCCAGACCCCAGCCTGGAACGACAGCCCGAACAGCACCGGGAAGCTGCCCAGCACGGCAGTGGCAAAGGTGTTGGCACCGCCGAAGATCAGGCGGAACAGGTCCAGCGGGGAGGCGTCGCGTTGATCGTCAGGGATCTGTTCGACGCCATTGGTCTCGATACCGGTCGAGTGGCTCATGGTGATGCTCCAGCGCGTTGTTGTAGGCCGGCGCGGGGCGCGGCCCTTTTGTGGGTGCGATGGCAGGGCGGCAGGGCCGCGTAAAGGTGAATCAGGCTGCGGTGACGACCGACAGGTGCTCATGGCAGGCCAGCCAGCGTTCGCCGTGGCGGCGGAACACAATGGTTTCGCGCTCGGCCAGTTGCTGCTGTTCGCCAGCGATGCGGATGTGCGTGGCAACATCGTGCATGAAAACCGCCACATCACCCTGCAGGCTTACCTGGGCATTGCTCGAAACGCAGCTAAGCACGGCAAAGCCATCGGCCTGCCATTGGGCCCAGAGGCCCTCGTAGGCACCGCGCGACAGCAGCGGTTGCGCCAAGGTGTGGAAAAGGAAGGTGGCATCTTCGCTGAAGCAGGCGAAGTAGCGGGCGGTGTCGTTGCTGGCGAAGGCGGCGACGAGGTCGGCGGCGGCCTGCCGTACCTGGAGTGTCTGGTCCACGGGAGTGGCCTCACGGTTTTTGTGATTGTGGTGAAGCGATTCTGGTGGGGAGGGGCGGGGGGAAAAATCGCTGGGGGGAAATAATTAGTTTAGAAATTCGTGAACCAACAGCCCCGCTTGCTTTACCCATGCCATAGCAGTGGATAAGGTGAAGGCAATTGCGTGTGGCCTATGGGTGGCAATGCAGCCCCTCTTCAGGTCTTTTGAATTCAAAGGAAATACAGGCGATGAGCAATTATCAGCCGCCGCTGACAGTAACGCCGCGAATATTGGCACTGGTCGCCGAGATCAGTGAGTGCGTGGGGCAACTGACGGCTTATCGGGAGGATACCTTCACACCCCAACTGCGCCGAGGTAACCGTATACGGACCATCCAGGCATCGCTTGCCATTGAAAACAATACCCTTACCGTCGAGCAGGTGACCGCGCTATTGGATGGAAAGCGAGTAATGGGTTTGCCACGCGAGATCCAGGAAGTCCGCAACGCCTTCTCTGCTTACGATGCGATGCCGGCCTGGCAGCCGGATCGTCAATCCGATTTGCTGACTGCGCACGGTTTACTGATGCAGGGTCTGATTGATGATGCAGGTCACTTCCGCGAGAGTGGCGTGGGTATCTACCGTGAGGCAAAGCTGCTGCACATGGCGCCACCCGCCAGCCGGGTTGCAACGCTGGTACAGGACCTTCTGCATTGGCTGGCCCGCAGTGAGTGGCATCCTCTGATTGTAAGCTGCGTGTTTCATTACGAATTTGAATTCATCCATCCGTTCGCTGACGGTAACGGGCGGATGGGGAGGTTATGGCAGACACTCCTGCTAAGTCGCTGGCGCCCTGTTATGGCATTCATGCCGGTGGAAACTGTTATCCGTGAGCAACAGGACGCCTATTACGCAGCGCTTGCAGCTTCAGACCAGGCAGCTGAGGCAACACCGTTTGCTGAGTTCATGCTGAGTGCTCTGCTGCAGGCACTTGTTGAAGCCAGGGCTACCGATCAAGTAACCGATCAAGTAACCGATCAAGTAGCCAGCCTTTTGAGTATTCTTCCGCCGGGTTCAGCGTTGAAAAGCAATGAGTTGATGCAGCGTCTAGGACTTTCTCACCGCCCCACGTTCAGCAAAAGCTATCTGAAACCTGCTTTGGCTGCAGGGCTGATCGAAATGACAGAGCCAGATTCACCGCGCAGTCCGACCCAGCACTACCGACGAGTGCGTAACTGACATGCTGTGGACGTGATCATCCAGGCCTTCGCCGACTGACGGCGTATCCCAACCTCAATCCTTGCCTACGCTGAAACTCCCAACCTGCGTTCGCAAGGAGATCTGTCATGGCCTTCCAATACAAACGTCTGGACAAGAACAACGCCGCAGTGCTGCTGGTCGATCACCAGACCGGCTTGCTGTCGCTGGTCCGCGATATCGACCCCGACCGTTTCAAGAACAACGTGTTGGCACTGGCCGACCTGGCCGAGTACTTCAAGCTGCCCACCATCCTCACCACCAGTTTCGAAACCGGTCCCAACGGGCCGCTGGTGCCAGAACTCAAGGAGCAGTTCCCCGGCGCGCCTTACATCGCCCGGCCGGGCAACATCAATGCCTGGGACAACGAAGATTTCGTCAAAGCGGTGAAGGCCACGGGCAAGAAGCAGCTGATTATCGCCGGCGTGGTCACCGAAGTCTGTGTGGCCTTCCCGGCGTTGTCGGCGCTGGAGGAGGGTTTCGAGGTGTTCGTGGTTACCGATGCCTCCGGCACCTTCAATGAGCTGACCCGCGATTCGGCCTGGCGGCGGATGGAGGCAGCCGGGGCGCAACTGATGACCTGGTTCGGGGTGGCCTGCGAGCTGCATCGCGACTGGCGCAATGATGTCGAAGGGCTGGGCACGTTGTTCTCCAACCACATTCCCGACTACCGCAACCTGATGACCAGCTACAGCAAGTTGGCCAAGTAAAACCCCGGGGATCGACCATACTGACTTTCATTCGCCCCAGAGGAGCGTGTCATGGCCAAGCCGTCCAGGAAGAAAGACTTGCAGGCGCCCGCTGAGAAGCTGAGCGGCAAGGCCTATGACAAACAGCTCAAAACCCTGCATGTGGAATTGGTGAAACTGCAGGAATGGGTCGTGGCCAAGGGCCTGAAGGTGTGCATCTTGTTCGAGGGCCGTGATGGTGCCGGCAAGGGCGGTACCATCAAGGCCATCACCGAGCGGGTAAGCCCGCGTGTGTTCCGGGTGGTGGCACTACCGGCGCCGACCGAACGGGAAAAGTCCCAGATGTATGCCCAACGTTACCTCAACCACCTGCCCGCAGCGGGGGAGGTGGTGATTTTCGATCGCAGCTGGTACAACCGCGCCGGTGTTGAACGGGTAATGGGCTTCTGCACCGAGGAGCAGGCCAGCAAGTTCCTGTCGGTGGTCCCCTTGCTGGAGAAGCTGATGGTCGAGTCAGGGATCATCCTCATCAAGTATTGGCTCGAAGTCAGCGCCCAGGAGCAGACCCGCCGCCTGCAAGATCGCATCAATGACGGTCGCAAGGTATGGAAACTCTCGCCCATGGACCTTAAGTCCTACACCCACTGGGACGAATACACCCACGCCCGCGATGAGATGTTCGCTGCCTCCGACTCGTCGTGGGCGCCGTGGTTTCTGGCCCACTCCGACGACAAACGCCGTGCTCGCCTGAACATCATCAGCCATCTGCTCTCGCGCATTCCCTACAAGGACGTCACCGGCGACAAGGTGGTGAAGCTGCCCAAACGCGGCAAGATCGGTAAGTACAAAGCCATAGCCTATCCCTTCAAAGTGGTCCAAGAGCGTTTCTGATTCCCTCACTGCGCAGGGTCGCAAGGGTACGAACCTATGCCACATGACGGCAGCCTACTTCAGGCCACGGTGGTCCTATGCCTATTGAGCTGCGCCGCCTGCGCGCGCTGCGCCTGGCGCTAGGCGTGGCGCTCTGCCTGGTGGCGGGTTTCGGCCGTGGCTTGCCGGTGCCCATATTGGCGCCGGTGTTCGCGGTGCTGTTGCGTTCATGCCGCTTGTCATGAAGGCGGTGAGCCTTGGGCAGCAGGCTGGGGAAACCCGGGCTCGGCATGCCAGCCGCGAACTCATCGGCTCGCCGGTGCTGGCAGGGGCGCAGGCTCTATCAGGTGGCAAGCACGCGGCACAGCCCTGCCTACTGGGTAAGCTGCCTGACCACCCTGCTCATCCTGCTGGGGCAGTCAGTGCAGGACAGTGCCGCTGGCCAGGACGTCTATCGGGCGTTTGCGGTCCGCATGGCGTTGTTTCTGGCCGTGTCGCTGTATGCGAGTGCCTTGCTGATATGGCTCGACCGGCGTCGGCTCAAGGCCGTTTAGCGGCTCATGGCTTCCAGTTCACCCCGGTGTCTTGCAGATAGGCATCCACCGCCGCGCCGACAGTGGGGTGAAACGCCGTCTCGCCCATGTGCTGGAACAATTCGAACCGTTTCATCTTGTCTTTCACCGGGTCCTTCATCTCGGCGAACTGCAACTCGACCCCCCGGGCCTCCAGGGCCCGGTCGAGCTCGGCCAGCATGTCGGCGGACGTGATATCGATACTGGTCACCGGCTCCGCCGCAATCACCAGGCGCTGCACCGGGGTAGGCGACTCATCCACAGCTGCCAGCACCTTGGCCTGAAACTGCTCGGCATTGGCGAAGAACAGCGGCGCATCCCAGCGCAGCAGCACCAGCCCCGGTACCCGGCGAGCCTGTGGATAACGCTGCACGTCATGGTAGCCACGGGTGCCGTCGACGCGGCCGAGCACCGCATGGTGCGGCCGCCAGCCATCCCACAGAAACTCGATCACCGAAATCGCCACGGCGATGCAGATACCGGGGATGGCGCCGAACACCGCAACCCCCACGAAGCAGGTGAACGACAGCCAGAACTCCCATTGCTGCATGCGAAAGATGCGCTTGAGGTCGGCGAACTCGAAAAGCCCCAATGCCGCCGCGATCACCACTGCGGCCAACGCACTGGTGGGCAGGTGCTGCATGAGGTTGGGGGCGACCAACAGCAGGATGGTCACCGCCACCGCGCCGATGATGCCGGTAAGCTGGGTTTTCGAGCCGGCCGCCTCAGCCACCGGTGTACGCGACGAACTGCTGCTGATCGGGATGCCTTGGAACAGCCCGGATGCCAGGTTGGCTACCCCCAGGCCAAACATTTCCTGGTTCGGGTTGACCGTCGTTTTCAGGCGCGCCGCGTAGGTACGTGACAGCACACTGGTATCGGCGAACGACACCAACGCCACGGCGATGCCGCCCAGCAGCACCTCGATCAGGTCGATGTCGGTTACCCAGGGGAGGGCGAAGCTGGGCAAGCCCTGGGGAAGCTCACCCAGTACTTTGACGCCCATCTGGTCGAGGCCGAAGAGGCTTACCGCCAGGGTGGCGAGCACCACGGCGATCAGGATGCCCGGTAAGCGCTTGTAGGGCTTGAGCAGCAGAATCAGCGCCAGGCTGCCGGCACCGATGGCAAAGCTGGGCCAGTGCCCCTGGCCGGCGATCAGGGCCTGTGCCAGCTGCCACAGATCGCGCAGGGGCCCCTGGCTATCGATCGAGAGGCCGAACAGCTTGGGCAACTGGCTGATCAGCACGGTCAGCGCGATACCGTTCATGTAGCCATAGCGGATAGGCTTGGACAGCAACTCGGTGATGAAGCCCAGGCGCAGCAACCCGGCGATCATGCAGAAGGCGCCCGCCACCAGGGCCATCAGGCTGGCGATGGCGATGGCGCGCTGGGGGTCGCTGGCGGCGTACTGCACCACCACCGCCAGGATCGGCGCGGCCAGCGCCGAATCAGGGCCGAGCACCAGGATTCGGCTGGGGCCGAACAACGCGTAGGCCAGCAACGGCACGATGGTCGCGTACAAGCCGTAGATGCCGGGTACTCCGGAGGCTTCGGCGTAGGCGATGCCCACGGGCACCAGCATGGTGGTCAGTACCAGCCCGGCAGCGATGTCCTTGGGCAGCCAGGCGAACTGGTAGTGCACCAGGGTGGCCAGCCCGGGGAGCCAGCGTTGCCAGTCGAAGCCGGGGCGGGGAGGTGTTTCATGCATGGTGGGGCTCCTGGGCGGAGGACGCATGAAGTGCTTTTGGTAGGCTGGCGCAAACAGGCGGTAGTGCGCCAGCCCCGAGGCGTGAGCCAGGTACTCACTTGAAACCAGATGCTTCAATTCACGATAGCTTGGTAATTGTCCTGCGCGGGCTACAGCAACCCACTACTGTCAACGTTGGCCGGGGTTTTTTACCATCATTCGTTTTTTTGGGCACTACTGCCGAGCAAGCCTTCAGGCGTAGGATCTTTCCTAACCTGAAACCAAATACTTCAGTTCAAGTTAGCTTGGGAATTATCCTACGCGCGCAGCTGCCGTTCCTCTGTTGTCGATGATGAGTATCAGGGCTAATTTCCCCAGGTCGTCATGGTTTGACGATCGGGTGTGAGAGCCCGGTGATACATCGTGCCAGTGTTATGGCAGCCGTTCGTGGGCAGGCGTTTGCCTGGCCGGAATTCCGATGTTCGCCGGTCTCTCACCCCGCGTTCGGCTGCCACCCTGCTTCTGTGAGAGGACGTTGAGTGGGGGCTTCGTGTACTGAACTCGGAGAAGCATCATGAAAAAGCTTGTACCTGATCCGCCCACCGCAAAACCCAGCTCCCGCTCGTTCTACACCATCAACAACGACATGCCCTCAGCCGAGGCATTGCTCTATGTCATTCAGTTACTGCGCGGTATTGAAGACACCCTCGACGAATACATCTGCGGCAATGTCGGCGAGCCGGGTATCGGCATGCTGGTCAATTCCGTGCACAACGTGCAGATGGGGCGGGCGTTGACCGAATTGGTGCTGACTCGGGAGGCTGGAGATATTACTTGGCACTGACCGTTTACCCTCAGGTCTCTTAGCGACTGGCCGCGCAGAGGCCTCCTCAATCGCTTCTCAAGGTCGACAGCGACATCGCTCGGCAGTGGTACATGAATGAAGCTGCCCTCCAGAATTGGAGCAGCCGTGCGCTGAATCGGCAAATCGGTACGCTGTTTTACGAGCGTCTGTTGGCGAGTCAAGATCGCGCGGCTGTGAGGTAGGAAGCTGTGACCAATGTGCATACGGGGTGCCAGAGTCCGCGTGATTTTGTGCGTGATCCGATTCTGTTGGAGTTTCTTGGTCTTCCCAAGTCCGGGGCTTTTCACTGGCCTGAAACGGCGGCGCCCCGTTCGCGGGTAGACCCGCTCCTACAGGTTAGCGCCAGCCTGAAGAGCGGCGCAGTACCTGTGGGAGCGGGTCTACCCGCGAACGGGGCGCCGCGGATTTACTGCCGTTATACGTTGAAGCGGAAGTGCATAACATCGCCGTCTTTAACGATGTAGTCCTTGCCTTCCAGGCGCCATTTACCGGCTTCCTTGGCACCGCCTTCACCCTTGAACTGGATGAAGTCGTCATAGGCCACCACTTCAGCGCGGATGAAGCCTTTTTCGAAGTCGGTGTGGATCACGCCCGCTGCCTGCGGGGCAGTGGCACCGACACGCACGGTCCAGGCACGTACTTCCTGCACGCCGGCAGTGAAGTAGGTTTGCAGGTTCAGCAGCTCGTAACCGGCGCGGATCACGCGGTTCAGGCCAGGTTCTTCCAGGCCCAGGGCCTCGAGGAACATGTCCTTCTCTTCACCATCGTCCAGTTCGGCGATCTCTGCTTCGATCTTGTTGCACACCGGCACTACGACCGCGCCTTCTTCTTCGGCGATGGCCTTGACCACGTCGAGGTGCGGGTTGTTGTCGAAGCCATCTTCAGCCACGTTGGCGATGTACATCACCGGCTTGCTGGTCAGCAGGTGGAAGCCACGGATGACGGCTTTCTCGTCGTCGGCCATGTTCTTCATCAGGCTGCGTGCCGGCTTGCCTTCGGTGAAGTGCGGGATCAGCTTTTCCAGGATTGCCTTTTGCGCCAGGGCTTCCTTGTCGCCGCCCTTGGCATTGCGGGTGACCTTCTGCAGTTGCTTCTCGCAGCTGTCCAGGTCGGCGAAGATCAGCTCGAGGTCAATGATCTCGATGTCGCGCTTGGGGTCGACGCTGTTGGAAACGTGGATCACGTTTTCGTCTTCGAAGCAGCGCACCACGTGGGCGATGGCGTCGGTCTCGCGGATGTTGGCGAGGAACTTGTTGCCCAGGCCTTCACCTTTCGAGGCACCGGCCACCAGGCCGGCGATGTCGACGAACTCCATGGTGGTCGGCAGGATGCGATTAGGCTTGACGATTTCCGCCAGCGCAGCCAGGCGGGCATCTGGCATCGGCACGATGCCGCTGTTCGGCTCGATGGTGCAGAAGGGGAAGTTCTCCGCCGCGATGCCAGACTTGGTCAGGGCGTTGAACAGGGTGGACTTGCCGACGTTGGGCAGGCCGACGATGCCGCAATTGAAACCCATGGGTATTCCCCTCTCTAGGAAATCAGGCCTTCTGGCTGTGCAGCTCGCGCATTGCCTTGGCGAAATCGCCGGCAAGCACGTCAGGCAACACGCCGAGGGCAAAATCGATGCTGGCGTCGAGCTTCTCCTGCTCGGCGCGCGGCGCGCGGCCCAGGACGAAGTTGGAGACCAGTTTGGCGTCACCCGGGTGGCCGATGCCAAGCCGCAGGCGGTGGAAGTCGTTCTGGTTGCCGAGCTGCGCGATGATGTCGCGCAGGCCGTTATGCCCGCCATGGCCGCCGCCGCGCTTGAGCTTGGCGACGCCCGGAGGCAGGTCGAGTTCGTCATGCGCCACCAGGATCGCTTCCGGCTTGATGCGGAAGAAATTGGCCAACGCCGCCACGGACTGGCCGCTACGGTTCATGTAGGTGGTGGGGATGAGCAGACGAACGTCGTTGCCCTGATGGCTGAATTTAGCCGTCAGGCCGAAATACTTGCGGTCAGCGGTCAAGCAGACGCGCTGGGCGCTGGCAATGCGTTCAACGAAAAGAGCCCCTGCGTTATGCCGGGTCTGTTCGTATTCGGGGCCGGGGTTACCCAGGCCGACGATCAACTGGATGGCGGTCACGTAGGGGCTCTTCCTTGGAGTTGGTGGGTTACGGTGCGCGGCACTGTAACCCGATCAACACCGGCGCGCGAGTGGATTACTCAGCGGCGCCTTCTTCAGCTTCTGGAGCAACGCGTGGCGCGTGAACGTTGGCAACAGCTTTGTCATCACCGTGGGCCAGAGCAACGAACTCTACGCCTTTCGGAGCTTTCAGGTCCGACAGGTGGATGATGGTGCCGATTTCAGCATTGCCCAGGTCGACTTCGATGAACTCAGGCAGGTCTTTGGCTTCGCAGGAAACTTCGATCTGCGATTCAACGTGCGAGATCTCGCCGCCTTTCTTGACCGGTGCTTCTTCGTTGATGAAGTGCACTGGAACAACAGCGGTCAGCTTCTGGCCAGCAACGACGCGAACGAAGTCGGCGTGCATGATGAAGCCTTTGGCCGGGTGGCGCTGCATGGCCTTGACTACGACGTTCTGCTTGGCGCCGTCGACGTTCAGCTCGATAACGTGGCTGAAGGCAGCTTCGTTTTCGAACAGCTTGGCGATTTCCTTGGCCACGATGGTCAGGGATTGAGCTTCTTTATCGCCACCGTATACAACGGCTGGGATGTTGGCGGTGTGACGCAGGCGGCGGCTCGCACCTTTCCCCAGGTCACTACGCACTTGGGCGTTCAGAGTGAAATCAGTCATTTTGTTTCTCCAAAATAGCCCCCCGAGGGCGTTTGCGACCAGCGCCAACGGGGATGGCAAAAAAGCCCCGCCCCAACACATGTTGGGGCGGGGCGCTTCATATCAGTACCTGTTCCGCTTAACGGAACATCGCACTGATCGATTCTTCATTGCTGATACGGCGGACCGCTTCAGCGACAACCGGTGCGATATCCAGCTGGCGGATACGGTCACAGGCTTGAGCAGCGGCGGACAGCGGAACGGTGTTGGTCACCACCAGCTCGTCCAGTACCGACTTCTCGATGTTCTCGATCGCACGGCCCGAGAGGACAGGGTGCGTGCAATAGGCATAAACCTTGGCCGCGCCGTGTTCTTTCAGTGCCTTGGCCGCATGGCACAGGGTGCCGGCGGTATCGACCATGTCGTCTACCAGGATGCAAGTGCGCCCTTCGACGTCGCCGATGATGTGCATGACTTCGGAGTGGTTGGCCTTTTCACGGCGTTTGTCGATGATACCCAGGTCGACACCCAGGGACTTGGCGACGGCACGTGCGCGCACGACACCACCGATGTCCGGGGAGACGATCATCAGGTTCTCGAAACGCTGGTCTTCGATATCGTCGACCAGTACGGGCGAGCCGTAGATGTTGTCGACCGGGATATCGAAGAAACCCTGGATCTGGTCAGCGTGCAGGTCGACGGTGAGAACACGGTCGATACCCACGACAGTGAGCATGTCAGCGACGACTTTGGCGCTGATGGCTACACGTGCCGAACGCGGACGGCGGTCCTGGCGGGCGTATCCGAAGTAAGGAATCACGGCGGTGATTCGGGATGCTGAGGAGCGGCGGAAGGCGTCGGCCATCACTACCAGTTCCATCAGGTTATCGTTGGTCGGGGCACAGGTCGGCTGAATAATGAAGACGTCTTTACCGCGGACATTTTCATTGATCTCAGTGCTGATCTCACCGTCGGAGAATTTACCGACAGAGACGTCACCGAGAGGGATATGCAGCTGACGTACGACACGCCGAGCCAGATCGGGGTTAGCGTTCCCCGTAAAGACCATCATCTTGGACACGCGCAGTACCTGGAGGCTGAGGGTATACCTGGATGAGTATAAGGAAAATGGCAGGGGCGGCTGGATTCGAACCAACGCATGGCAGGATCAAAACCTGCTGCCTTACCGCTTGGCGACGCCCCTGTATCTGTTGCTGCGAGCGCTATGCACTCGACTTCTTGACCAGACTTTGCAGCTTGCGATGCAACATCGAAACATTGCTTCCTTTCGCCACAAACCCTGTTTGGGTCGCTGAAAGAAGGGCCAGAACTTTATCAGCTTCGGCTTTGCTTGGGAAGGCCCCAAACACGCAACTTCCAGTGCCGGTTAATCGAGCTTCAGTAAATTTACCCAGTGAATTCAACGCGTTGCGAACTTCCGGGTAACTTTGCTCTACCACCGGTTGGCAGTCATTTCGACTGTTTCCCTCGGGAACGGGGCGCATCTTAAGGGGGAGGGAATCACGTGTCAACTGTGGATGTGAAAAAATTTCTACTGTGCTGACAGACACTTGCGGCACCAGTACGACGTACCAGGGTTCTGCCGGGTCGACCGGGGTCAGTTGCTCACCCACACCTTGGGCGAATGCAGCATGGCCACGCACGAACACCGGGACGTCGGCGCCCAGTGTCAGGCCCAGGGCAGCCAGGCGATCTTCGTCCCAATCCAGTTGCCACAGGTGCGCCAGCGCCAGCAATGTGGTCGCGGCATCCGAGCTTCCGCCGCCGATACCGCCGCCCATGGGCAGCACCTTGGTCAGCCAGATATCGGCGCCAAGCCCGGTGCCGGACTGTTCCTGCAGCTTGCGCGCGGCGCGCACGATCAGGTTGCTGTCGTGGGGCACCGCTTCGATTTCGGTGTGCAGGCGGATCGCGCCGTCTTCACGCAGGGCGAAGGTCAGTTCGTCGCCGTGCTCGAGAAACTGAAAGACAGTCTCCAGTTCGTGGTAACCGTCCGGACGGCGGCCGATGATGTGCAGCCACAGGTTGAGCTTGGCCGGGGCGGGCAGGGTGAGCCTGTGCATCGGTCAGTGCCCCAGCTGGCGCGGCTGCCAGTCCTTGACCACCAGGGTCACGTCGAGGTCCTTGCCGTGCAGTTTCAGGCGCTCGGGCAGCCAGTAGCCGTTCTGCTCGGTATAGCTCAGGTACTGCACCTGCCAGCCGTCCTGGTCCAGGCTGGCCAGGCGGCTGTCGCCATCGAGGGTCAGCTTGCTCTTGCTGTCGGGAGCGGGCAGGCCGCGCACCCACCAGACCAGGTGCGACACCGGCAACTGCCAGCCCAGCTGTTCTTCCAGCAACGCTTCGGGGCTGGCGGCTTCGTAGCGGCCCTGGTTGGCCACTTCCAGTACCACACCGCCGGGGCGGCCGGTCAGGCGTGCTGCGCCTCGGCCCAGCGGGCCGGCCAGACGGATGTCGTAATAGTCCTGGCGCTGCAACCAGAACAGCGTGCCACTGCCGGAGTCGCGCGGCGCGCGTATGCCGACCTTGCCGTTGATCTGCCAGCCATCGAGGCTGCTCAATTGCGCTTTATGGGTGCGCCACTGCAGTGGGTCGCCGTGGCCTTGAAGGGCCTCGCGGCTACCGAAGCCGGCACAGCCAGCCAGCAGGGCGATCAGGGTGAAGGTGATGCAATGGCGCAAAAACATGGCGTTAAAGGGTCTCGGATCCGGTCAGGCGCAAGACGGTCTTGCGCAGGATAGGGCTGTCGGGCTGGGCCTCGAAGGCCTTGGCCCAGACCTGGCGAGCTTCACGGCGCTTGCCGTTGGCCCACAGAACCTCGCCCAGGTGAGCAGCCACTTCATGGTCGGGGAAGCGCTCCAGGGCCTGGCGCAGGTAACGCTCGGCCTCCTCGAGGTTACCCAGGCGGTAGGCGACCCAGCCCTTGCTGTCGAGGATTGCCGGGTCGTCCGGGGATAGCTCATAGGCCTTGTCGATCAGGGCCTTGGCTTCAGTGTAACGGGTTGTGCGGTCGGCCAAGGTATAACCCAGGGCGTTCAGCGCCATGGCGTTTTCCGGTTCGCGAGCGATGATGGCGCGCAGGTCTTTTTCCATCTGCGGCAGGTCGTCACGCTTTTCGGCGAGCATGGCGCGGGTGTAAAGCAGGTTGAGGTCGTCCGGGTAGCGCTGGATGGCCTGTTGCAGCACCTGGTTGGCCTGGGCGTCCTTGTTGTTGTTGCTGTAGCTTTCCGACTCGATCAGGTAAAGCTGGATGGCGAGCTCCGGCTGCGCCTCGCGGGCCTGGGCCAGTTGGCGGGACGCCTCGGTGCCACGGCCGTTGGCGATCAGGATATCGGCCTGGCGCAATTGTGCCGGCAGGTAATCCGGGCCCGGGCCGACCAGCGCGTATTCGCTCAGGGCTCCGGCGGGGTCGTGGCGTTCTTCGGCAATGCGGCCCAGGTTCAGGTGGGCGGCGTCGACGTTGCTGTCACGCTCGATCAGCTCGCGCAGGTAGCTCTCGGCCTCATCCCAGTCCTTGTTCTCCAGGCATACCAGCGCCAGCGAGTAACGCAGCTCGTCATCATCGGGGTATTGCTGGACCAGGCTGATGAACTCGGCCTTGGCATCGGCGATGCGGTCCTGTTCGACCAGGGTGCGCGCATAGGTCAGCCGCAGGCGCTTGTCGTCTGGGTTGTCGCGAATCGCCCCGCGCAGCAGCGGCAGCGCTTCCGGGCCGCGGTCCAGGGCCTGGAGCAGGCGGGCGCGCAGCAGGGTCGAAGCTATCTCGCCATTTTGCGCCGGGTGCGACTCAAGCAGCTCGAGGGCTTCTTCAGCCTTGCCATCCTGATTCAGCAGCAGGGCCTTGCCGAACACCAGCTGGTTGTTGTCGGGGTACTTGACCAGCAGGCGATCGAAACTCTGCATCAGGCCGTCGCGGGTGCTCTGGTCGGTTTCGGCGGCCGACAGGGCGAGGAAATCGAAGTGCGTGTCGCCCTGGCCTTGCAGCACCTTCTCCATATAGGTCATGGAGTCGTCATAGCGGCCTGCCCGCGCCAGCTGGATGGCAGCGGCGCGCTGGGCGTCGAGGTTCTGTGGGTCGTTGCGGGCCCAGATCAGTGCGCTGTCCAGGGCCGGCTCGTCAGCGCCGAGGTACTCGGCGATGCGGTAGGCGCGCTCGGACACGCCCGGGTCCTGGGTTTTCTCGGCCTGGTCGGTGTAATTGGCCAGGGCGATATCGAACCGGTTGCGCTGGCCGGCGAGTTCGGCCACCAGCAGGCTGTAGAGCGTGTCCTGCTTGAACGACCCATACACCACGGGCTTGTCGGCCTCTGCCTTGCCGGCTTCGGCAACGGGAGGCTCGGCCTTGTGTGGGGCCAGGCTCTGGCAGCCCTGGAGCAGGGCGAAGGCAAGCAGCAGTGCGTAGGGTCTGTTCATATGAAGAGGCTTAGAAGGACTTACCGGCGGTCGGAGCATGATGACACAAGCGCGGGGGCAAACCCACCTGCGAAGGTCGTGCTTTACAGCGTTGCTGGTGATTAGGTGGGACAGCGGGGTAGGTGGGATGTTCACTGCCCTGTGGCTTGTCGCCGCCGGCTCGGCAACGCGCCAGTCTGACTGCTTTCAAGTGCTGGCCAAGGGCTTGAGCCTGGATATCGTCGATTTTTATAGGCGATAAAGGGCATGTTCCCGCTCCCTGGCCATTTTTTGACATGGGTTTCGGGGCCCAGGGGCAATGGCCCCAGGTCAGGGGTTGGCAAGGTTTCGCGGCCTGCGCGCCTCACCCTCACGACAATAGCGAACGGTGGTTGTTCTAAAACCTGCGAAAGAGGACAATTATCGGCTTCTCGTCACAACCAGCGACCTTGCATGGCCTTTCTTGCACTTGGTATCAACCATAAGACTGCCTCGGTAGACGTACGCGAGCGCGTGGCGTTTACCCCAGAGCAGCTGGTCGACGCCCTGCAGCAGCTTTGTCGGCTGACCGCCAGCCGTGAAGCGGCGATCCTGTCGACCTGCAACCGCAGCGAGCTCTACATAGAACAGGATCAGTTGTCCGCCGAGGCGGTCCTGCAGTGGCTGGCCGATTATCACCGCCTTAGCCTGGATGAACTGCGCGCCAGTGCCTACATCCATGAAGAGCATGATGCCGTCCGGCACATGATGCGGGTTGCTTCGGGCCTCGACTCGCTGGTACTTGGCGAACCGCAGATCCTCGGCCAGATGAAGTCGGCGTATGCCGTGGCGCGCGAGGCTGGCACCGTGGGCCCGCTCCTCGGGCGCCTGTTCCAGGCCACCTTCAGCGCAGCCAAACAGGTGCGTACCGACACCGCGATCGGCGAGAACCCGGTGTCGGTGGCGTTCGCTGCGGTCAGCCTGGCGCGGCAGATCTTCAGTGACCTGGGGCGCAGCCAGGCGCTGCTGATCGGCGCCGGTGAAACCATCACCCTGGTTGCCCGCCACCTGCATGAGCAGGGCGTGCGCCGTATCGTCGTGGCCAACCGTACACTGGAGCGGGCCAGCCTGCTGGCCGAGCAGTTCGGGGCTCACGCCGTGTTGCTGGCCGATATCCCACAAGAGCTGGCGCACAGCGACATCGTCATCAGCTCGACCGCCAGCCAACTGCCCATCCTGGGCAAGGGCGCGGTGGAAAGCGCGCTGAAGCAGCGCCGGCACAAGCCGATCTTCATGGTCGACATCGCCGTGCCGCGCGACATCGAGCCGGAGGTAGGGGAGCTCGACGACGTGTACCTGTATACCGTCGATGACCTGCACGAAGTGGTCGCGGAAAACCTCAAGAGCCGCCAGGGCGCGGCCCAGGCGGCCGAAGAGCTGGTCTCGGTGGGCGCCGAAGACTTCATGGTGCGTCTGCGCGAACTGGCTGCGGTCGATGTGTTGCGCGCCTATCGCCAGCAAAGCGAGCGCCTGCGCGACGAAGAACTGCAAAAGGCCCAGCGTCTGCTGGCCAACGGTGGCAACCCCGAGGAGGTACTGGCGCAACTGGCCCGGGGGCTGACCAACAAACTCCTGCATGCGCCCAGCGTGCAGTTGAAAAAGCTCTCGGCCGAGGGCCGCCTCGATGCGCTGGCCATGGCCCAGGAACTCTTTGCCCTCAATGAGGGCTCGACGGACAAATCCTTGCAATGAAAGCGTCGCTGCTGAACAAACTGGACACGCTCCAGGACCGCTTCGAGGAACTCACCGCCTTGCTGGGTGATGCCGAAGTCATTTCCGACCAGGCGCGCTTTCGCGCCTATTCTCGCGAATACGCCGAAGTGGAGCCGGTGATCGGCGCCTATAAAGAGTGGCGCAAGGTGCAGGACGACCTTGAAGGTGCCCAGGCGCTGCTCAAGGACGCCGACCCCGATATGCGCGAAATGGCTGTGGAAGAAGTACGCGAAGCCAAGGAGCAACTGCTGGGGCTGGAGTCGCAGCTGCAACGCATGCTGTTGCCTAAAGACCCCAATGACGGGCGCAACGTGTTCCTCGAAATTCGCGCAGGCACTGGTGGCGACGAGGCGGCCATCTTCTCGGGCGATCTGTTCCGCATGTATTCGCGCTATGCCGAACGGCGCGGCTGGCGCCTTGAAATTCTCTCCGAGAACGAAGGCGAGCACGGCGGCTATAAAGAGATCATCGCCCGCGTCGAAGGCGACAGCGTTTACGGCAAGCTCAAGTTCGAGTCTGGCGCGCACCGCGTGCAGCGGGTGCCTGAAACCGAATCGCAAGGCCGTATCCACACCTCGGCGTGTACTGTCGCGGTGCTGCCCGAGCCGGATGAACAAGTGGCTATCGAGATCAACCCGGCCGATTTGCGCGTGGACACCTACCGCGCATCCGGCGCCGGTGGCCAGCACGTCAACAAAACAGACTCGGCCATTCGCATCACCCACTTGCCTACTGGCATCGTGGTGGAGTGCCAGGAGGAGCGTTCGCAGCACAAGAACCGCGCCCGAGCCATGTCCTGGCTGTCGGCCAAGCTCAATGACATGCAGACCAGCGCGGCGCAGAACGCCATCGCCAGTGAGCGTAAACTGCTGGTCGGTTCGGGCGACCGCTCAGAGCGTATCCGTACCTACAATTATCCACAGGGGCGGGTGACCGATCACCGTATCAACCTGACCTTGTATTCCCTCGACGATGTCCTTGCCGGGGGCGTGGACGCGGTGATCGAACCGTTGCTGGCTGAATACCAGGCTGATCAGCTGGCGGCACTGGGGGATTGATGACCATCATCGCCAGCCTGCTGCGCACTGCGCAATTGCCCGATTCGCCCACCGCACGCCTGGATGCCGAACTGCTGCTGGCAGCGGCCATCGGCAAGTCTCGCAGCTACCTGCACACATGGCCTGAGCGCATCGTCAGCAGCGAGGATGCGCAGACTTACGCGGGCTACCTTGAGCGTCGCCGGGGTGGCGAGCCCGTTGCCTACATTCTGGGCCAACAGGGCTTCTGGAAACTCGACCTGGAAGTGGCACCTCACACGTTGATTCCGCGCCCTGATACCGAGCTTCTGGTCGAGACGGCGCTTGAGCTGCAGCCTGCAACGCCCGCCAAGGTGCTCGACCTGGGCACCGGCACTGGCGCGATAGCACTGGCCTTGGCCAGCGAGCGCCCGGCCTGGCAGGTCACGGCACTGGACCGGGTCGAGGAAGCGGTAGCGCTGGCTGAGCGTAATCGTCAACGCTTGGGCCTGGGTAACGTGAAGGTGCTCGCCAGCCACTGGTTCAGTGCCTTGAGCGGGGAGCGTTTCGACCTGATCCTCAGCAACCCGCCGTACATCGCTGCCCAAGACCCGCACCTGGCTGCCGGTGATGTGCGCTTCGAGCCCAGCAGTGCACTGGTGGCCGGGGACGATGGCCTGGACGACCTGCGGCTGATCGTTGGCCAGGCACCGGCGCATCTGCTGCCCGGTGGCTGGCTGCTGCTGGAACACGGTTACGACCAGGCACAGGCGGTGCGCGCGCTGCTGGCCGGGCAAGGTTTCATCGAGGTGGCCAGCCGCAAGGACCTGGGCGGTCACGAACGTATTTCCCTGGGGCGCCTGCCATGCTGACCGATCAGGAATTGTTGCGTTACAGCCGGCAGATCCTGCTGGCACAGGTGGACATCGAAGGCCAGTTGCGCCTCAAGCAAAGCAAGGCGCTGATCATCGGTTTGGGTGGTCTGGGCTCACCGGTGGCGCTCTACCTGGCAGCCGCGGGTGTGGGGGAGCTGCACCTGGCGGACTTCGATACCGTCGACCTGACCAACCTGCAGCGTCAGGTCATCCATGACAGTGGCAGCGTTGGCATGAGCAAGGTGGACTCGGCGCTGCAGCGGCTTGCGGCCATCAACCCTGAAATCACCTTGGTCGCCCACCGTCAGGCGCTGGACGAAGATTCCCTGGCTGCTGCGGTAGCAGCCGTCGACCTGGTGCTGGACTGTTCCGACAACTTCGGTACCCGCGAGGCCGTCAATGCAGCGTGCTTCGCCCACGGTAAGCCGCTGGTCAGTGGGGCAGCCATCCGCCTCGAAGGGCAGCTGTCGGTGTTCGACCCTCGGCGCGATTACAGCCCTTGCTACCATTGCCTGTATGGCCATGGCAGCGAAGACGAGCTGACCTGCAGCGAAGCCGGCGTGATCGGCCCGCTGGTGGGGCTGGTCGGCAGCCTGCAGGCGCTGGAAGCCATGAAACTGCTGGCGTGTTTTGGCGAGCCGCTGGTGGGCCGCTTGCTGCTGATCGACGCAATGGGCACGCGCCTGCGTGAGCTGCGGGTCAAGCGCGACCCGGCTTGTGCGGTGTGTGGCAAGCGCGATGGCTGAGCGCTCGGCAGCGGTTGGCGTGATGGACTCCGGGGTCGGCGGTTTGTCCGTGCTGGCCGAGATCCAGCGCTTGCTGCCCAGCGAGTCGCTGCTCTATGTGGCCGATTGCGGGCATGTGCCGTATGGCGAGAAAACCCCCGACTACATCCGCCAGCGTTGCCGGCGCATTGCCGAGTTTTTCCAGGCGCAGGGCGCCAAGGCGATGGTCCTGGCCTGCAACACGGCCACCGTGGCAGCGGTTGCCGACTTGCGTGAGCTTTACCCCGACTGGCCCCTGGTAGGCATGGAGCCGGCCGTGAAGCCTGCTGCTGCCGCCACCCGTTCCGGCGTGGTCGGTGTGCTGGCCACTACCGGCACCTTGCAGAGCGCCAAGTTCGCCGCCTTGCTCGACCGCTTCGCCAGCGACGTACGCGTGGTCACCCAGCCTTGCCCTGGGCTGGTCGAGCTGATCGAGACGGGTGATCTGGGTAGCCCGCAATTGCGCCAGCTGTTGCTTGGGTACTTGCAGCCCTTGCTTGCGGCAGGGTGCGATACGTTGATTCTCGGGTGTACCCATTACCCATTCCTGCGCCCATTGCTGGCCGGGATGGTGCCCGCCGACGTCGCTATCATCGATACCGGGGCGGCGGTGGCGCGCCAACTGCAACGGTTACTCGCCGCGCGCGGGCTGCTGGCCGAGGGGCCGGCACGCGAAGCGGCATTCTGGACCAGCGCCGAGCCGCGGTCATTGGAAACCATCCTTCCTGTGCTGTGGAATACGTCGGGTAGTGTGAAAAAGTTCGAGTTGTAAAAAAAACGTGAAAACAGCTGAACTATCGTCCCACTCCTGATTTCTATGTTTAGCCTGCCATGAGGCAAACACTTACAACAGCATTGGAAAGAAGGATGTTTCTCATGAGGAAACTGCTCGGCTTGGCGGCGGCTGCCGCCATCACTTTGGGACAAGTCGCGGCAGTGCAAGCTGCCGATGTTTCGTTATCGGTGGGGCAGACGGGGGACTCCACGCAAGTTTACCGCCTGGGTCTGCAGTCAAACTGGGATGCCAGCTGGTGGCAGACGAGCGTCGGGCGGCTGACGGGTTATTGGGACGGTGCTTACACCTATTGGGACGGCGACGAGACGGCGAGCAACCATAGCCTGTCTTTCGCACCTGTATTCGTCTACGAGTTCGCCGGTGAGTCGGTGAAGCCCTACATCGAAGCAGGTATCGGTGTGGCTGCATTTTCCAGCACCGAACTTGAAAGCAACGAGTTGGGTTCGTCATTCCAGTTCGAAGACCGCATCGGTTTCGGGCTGCGTTTTGCAGGTGGGCATGAGATTGGCGTGCGGGCAATCCACTATTCCAATGCCGGCATCAAACAGCCCAATGATGGGGTCGAGAGCTACAGCCTGCATTACCGCATGGCACTTTGAAGTTGTCTTGCCATCCACTTCGCGGGGCCGCGAAGGGGATGGCAACCCCCCCATCACTTAGCGTGACAACGGCCACAAGCTGCTGGGGTTCGTGACCTCCAGCACGAGCTCCGGCTCGCGCAGTGGCAAGCGTCGCAGCAGCTCTTGTGCCGCGCTATGTGGCGTCCACTCTTCTGGGTAGGCCATCGCTGACGTGACTGGCGTCTTCAGCGATTGCGGCGCCACCACTGTCAGGTCAATACCTTCATTTTTCAGCGACTGGCGCGCTTCGCGAAACCACTGCGGTGTGTTGTTCCAACCTGCTGTGACTTGCGTGGGCGCATACAACTGCAGGGCTGAATAACGGTTGAAGATCGCCATTACCTGCGGCTTGTCGCCTTTGATCAGCAACGGTAATACCTTGCCCATACAGTGCTCGGCCGCCAGCTGATTACTGCTGACGATCGTCTCGAACACGTCTGTGGCCGATACCGTATCCGGCAGGTAATCGCTGGCCCCGGCATTGATGATCAGGCTGTCCAGCGAGCCCCAGGTATGGCAAAGCTGAAGGCAGGCATTGGCTGCCTGGTCTTCGTCATGCAACTGCCAGGGCAGGCGCAAGATACGGCTGCCATGGTGCGCTTCCAAGCTATCGAGCGCTTGGCAGTCCTTGCCACTTGCCGCTACGCGGTGCCCTTGCCCGAGCAGCTGTTCCACTAACGCCAGTCCCAGGCCGCTGCCGGCCCCCGTAACCCAGAAAAATCGCGGATGATTCAATGCACGGACCCCTCACCCTAACTACGCGACAACCCCTTGAAGGCCTCCAGTGCACGCTGGCGACTACTACTTAGGTCAACTATAGGACGATGGTACGAATTATCGGCGAAAAGATCCTTATTTTGCGTAGGCTGATGGATACTTTTTTCATCCAGACCGCGCAGCTCGGGTACCCAGTGGCGAATGAAGTGCCCTTCTGGGTCGAACCGTTGCGACTGCGAAATGGGGTTGAAGATACGGAAATAAGGTACCGAGTCCGTGCCCGTGGACGCGCTCCACTGCCAGCCACCATTGTTGGCGGCAAGATCACCGTCTATCAGGTGGCGCATGAAGTGCCGTTCGCCCTTGCGCCAATCGATCAGCAAGTTCTTGCTGAGGAACATGGCGACGATCATGCGCAGGCGATTGTGCATCCACCCGGTGTGCAGCAACTGGCGCATGGCCGCATCGATGATCGGGAACCCGGTGCGTCCCTGTTCCCAGGCCTCAAGGTCGGCAGGGGCATCGCGCCAGGGCAACGCCTCAGTGTGTGTGCGGAATGCTCGGTGGCGTGACACCTGTGGATAACCGGTCAGGATATGTTTGTAGAACTCGCGCCAGAGCAATTCGTTGATCCAGGTCTGGGTGCCAGTACTACCACTGTCGAACTCGCCGCGGTTGCTCGCCAGTGCGGCGTGCAGGCACTGGCGGGGTGAGACCACCCCGGCCGCCAGGTAAGCCGAAAGTTGGCTGGTACCCGGTTTAGCCGGCAGGTCGCGCAGGTGATGGTAATCCTCGATGGTTTCATCCACGAAGCGTGACAGCCGGGCGTGCGCTTCGTCCTCGCCAGCAGGCCAGTGTTCGCTCAGGGCACGCGGTGGTTTGTCGAAGCCTTCGATGTGCTGTGGGATGGGGTCGCTGGCGACGTCCACCGGGGCCTGCCTTTTTACCCGAGGCGCTTGCGACGGCAGGCTTCGGTGCAGGTGTTCCAGGCAGACTTTCTTGAACTGGCTGAAGACCTGGAAGTAATCCCCACTGCGGGTCAGCACGGTGCCAGGGCGGAACAGTAGCTGATCGAGGTAGCTGTGGGCCTGAACGCCGGAAGCTTCCAGTAGCGCCCGGGTCGCCTGGTCGCGGCTGTTCTCGTTGATGCCGTACTCATCGTTCCAGTGCACCGCTTCGATCTTGTGCTGGCGGCATACGTCAAGCAGCGTTTGCGCCGCCTGATCCCAGGTGTCGATCCTGCGGACCAGCAACGGGATATTGAGGCCCTCGAGTGACTTTCGCAGGTCGCGCAGGTTACGCAGCCAGAAGTCGACCTTGCAGGCAGCGTCGTCGTGCGCCTGCCATTGGCCTGGGCTGGCCAGCCACAAGGCCACGGTAGGGCCGCGTTCACAGGCGGCGCTCAGGGCAGTGTTGTCGTTGACGCGCAGGTCGCTGCGCAGCCAGATCAATTGCATGGGGTATCTACTCTACAGGCAGGCGGTCATTGCCTTGCAGCGCTCGCAATGCCGCCTGCGGGGTATCGAACAGGAAAAGCTCGGGCAGACCGAAGGCTTGCAGTTGAGCTTGATGGAGGGAGATCGTGGCACCGCCCAGCAGCTTCGTGCCTGCTATGCCCTGCAAGGTGCGCAGCAGGGCCCTGCCTTCGATGCGCGGGCCCAGGTGCAGCAGCAGGGCGCGAGGTTGCAGAGCGGTGACGGCGCGCTGCAACTCCACCCCGCTCACGGGGTATTCCAGCACTTCAACGGGGATGCCACTGCTGCTCAGCAACCAGGCAGAAAGCCAAAAGCTGGGGTCGAAGGCGTGCTCGCTGTCTTGGGCCAGCAGCACGGCCGGGCCGTGCAGTGATTGATTGTCGTGGTAGACCCGCGCCCCCAGCTTGCTGCGCAGCCACGTGTGGAAGAACACCTGTTCAAGCCTGGCATTGAAGTAATTGCACCAACGCTGCGCCAGGCTATCGAGCAACGGCAGCAGCAATTTCTCGCACAGGGTGACGGCAGGGTACAGCGCCATGGCTTGGTTCAGCTGCTGGTCGAGGCTGCGCTGGGACAGGTTGGCGATGGCCTCGATCAACTGTTGCTGGCGGGTTTGCCAGTCGCCTTGCGGGGCAGCGCCGGGTGGTTTGTCGAGCAACTCACGCACCTGGCCGACCGATGCCCCCCGTTCCAGCCACGCCAGGATCGCTTGGACCCGTTCGACCTGATCACGACCATACAAGCGGTGGCCTTTGGCGGTCCGTTGGGGCTTCAGCAGGCCATAGCGCCGCTCCCAGGCGCGTAGGGTGACTGGGTTCACGCCGGTGCGCCGGGCCAGTTCACCGATGGGCATGGGCGTTTCAGACTGCATTACGTAGCCCCAGGCTGTCGGGGTGTGGCTGCAAGTAGGCCTGCTGCAGCAGGTACGGGTCTGGGTGCTTGCGCAAATGGTGTTTGAGCAAGGTCAGCGGCACCACCAGCGGCACGACCCCTTGCTGGTACTGGTCGATGATGTGTTTCAGCTCGGCCTTGTCCTGCTGCGTCAATGCGTCTTTGAAATAGCCACTGAGGTGCTGCAGAACGTTGCCATGGGTGCCGCGGCTGGCGCAGCGACGCAGCGCCTGCATCAACTGGCTGAAATAGCGGGGCCCGATGACCTCAGGGTCGTCGTCCCGGCTCATGCTGCCAAGCAGGCGCCCAAGCTGCCGGTAAGCCTGCGGGTTGTTGGCCATGAGCAGGTACTTGTAGCGCGAATGGAAGCGCACCAGTGCGCCACGGCTCAAACCCTCGGCCAGCAGATGCTGCCAGTCCGCATAGGCGTAGACGCGGCTGATGAAGTTTTCGCGCAATACCGGGTCGTGCAGGCGGCCCTCTTCCTCCACCGGCAGGTCCGGGCGACGGGCGCAGAAGGCCGCTGCATAGGCGCCCCTGCCGCCCTGTACTGCCGGGTGACCGTTATCCTGGTAGACCTTGACCCGTTCCAGCCCGCAGGACGGCGACTTCTGCATGAAAATGTAGCCACAGATATCATCCAGCTCATCGGCCATCTGTTCGCCGTAGCTGGCGAGTGGGCCAGTGAAGTCCTCGCCAGGGTTGCGTGTCCCGACTACGGCGGGGTGTTCGGGGTCACCGACCAGGCGGATCGGGTCGCGGGGCACGCCCAGGCCGATGGCGACTTCTGGGCAGACCGGCCGCCAATCGAAATGTTCTTCCAGCTGGGTACGGCACAGATCGGACGACTTGTGCCCGCCGTTGTAGCGCACACTGTGGCCTGTCAGGCATGAGCTGATGGCAATGCGGGGCTTACGCTGGGCGGATGGATCGTGCATGGCTGCCTCCGAAAACTTGTACATGGAATCGCGCGTGTACAAGGTTATTCCAGCACAGCCACAAACTTATGCAAACTAGTATTTTTGTATAGTTTTGCAGTTTTGCTTATTCGAGATGCTCCAGCAGGCGTCGGGCCGCCTCCTGACCGCTGAGCCAGGCGCCTTCCACGCGGCCAGACAAGCACCAGTCGCCGCAGGCATAGAGCCCTTGGTCGGCATCGGCCAGCGCGCCCCATTCGTGACTGCCGGCCGGCCGCGCATACAGCCAGCGATGCGCCACGGAGAAGGACGGTGCGGGCACCACGCAGCCGACCAGTTCGGCGAATTCGCCCCAAAGCTGTTCGATCACTTCTTCCTTGGCCAGGTCGATGTGCTGCTTGCTCCACGTGGAGGTGGCATGCAGTACCCAGGTATCGAGCTGCTCATCGCGGCCTGGCTTGCTACGGTTGCGGGCCAACCAGTCGAGCGGGTTGTCTTGTACGAAGCAGCCCTGCATCGGGGTGTCCAGCGGTGTCTGAAAAGCCAGGGCAACGGCCCATGTGGGCTCCATCACCACGCCCGCTGCCACAGCGGCCAGTTTGGGGGTCGCGGCCAGCAGCGGCGTGGCTTGCGGCGCGGGGACGGCAATCACAACGCGGCTGAACGGGCCATGGCTGCAGCCTTCGGTGTCCTGAAGGTGCCAGTACTGCTTGCCGCGGAACACTTCGGCGATGCGGCAGCCGAAGTTGACCGTGACGTCCTTGAGCATGCCGCGGGTGATCGCGCTCATGCGCGGCACGCCGACCCAGCGCGTCTGTTCGTCGGGGGAGGGAGTCAGTTCACCGTCACGGTAGTTGTACAGCTGCGGCTTCCACTGTTCGGCCCAGCCGGCGGCCACCCATTGCTGCACTTGCTCGACGAAGCGCCGGTCGCGCGCAGTGAAGTACTGGGCACCCAGATCGAGCGCTCCGGCCTCGCTGCGTTTGCTGGCCATGCGCCCGCCACTGCCGTGGCCTTTGTCGAACAGGTGAACGGATTGCCCGGCCTTCTGCAGGGCCTGGGCAGCGGAAAGGCCGGCGATACCGGCACCGATGATGGCAATAGGTACTGTCATGATGGCCTCTTCGAACCTTGCTGTAAGCAGACTACGCTGTCAGGCAAACCTGTACAATGCTTAAAATCTGTATAAGGTTATACCGCTTCTTAGGGCAGGTTGGCCTATGTTTATCTGAGAGCGTTGGGTTAAAAAAGTGCCTTGCTGTAAAAATAGACCATCGCCGCACTCTGTGAGGACACAGCCATGCATATATTGCTGACAGGCGGCACTGGCTTGATCGGCCAGCATCTTTGCCCGTTCTGGCTCGCCCAAGGTCATCGCCTGACCGTGTGGAGCCGGCGCCCCGACCAGGTTGCGCGCCTGTGTGGCAGCGGGGTGCGAGGTGTTGCCCGGCTGGAAGAGCTGGCCGCAGACGAGCCCGTGGACGCCGTGATCAACCTGGCCGGCGCACCGATTGCCGACCGGCCCTGGACTGCGTCACGGCGCAATGTGCTATGGGCCAGCCGTATCAGCCTTACCGAGCAATTGCTGGCCTGGCTCGAGACCCGCGAGCAACGTCCCGAAGTGCTGATTTCGGGTTCTGCGGTGGGCTGGTATGGCGATGGCGGTGAGCGTGAATTGACCGAGGCTTCGCCGCCGGTACGCGAGGATTTCGCCAGCCAACTGTGCATCGCGTGGGAAGAAACCGCGCAGCGTGCGCAGGCCCTTGGGCTGCGCGTGGTGTTGGTGCGCACGGGGCTGGTGCTGGCCAGCGATGGGGGCTTCCTGTCGCGCCTGCGCCTGCCGTTCAAGCTGGGGCTGGGCGGCCCATTGGGCAATGGCCGGCAGTGGATGCCTTGGGTGCATATAGACGACCAGGTTGCCCTGATAGATTTTCTCTTACGGCACAAGGACACCAGCGGTCCTTATAATGCCTGCGCGCCAGAGCCTGTGCGTAACCGCGAATTCGCCCGGCGCCTGGGCCGTGCGCTGCACCGGCCGGCGCTACTGCCGGTACCCGGCCTGCTGCTGAAGGCGGGCCTGGGCGAGCTGTCGACGCTGTTGCTTGGTGGCCAGCGGGCACGGCCTGTGCGTTTGCTGGCCGCAGGCTTCACCTTCCGTTTCAACGATCTGCAATCGGCCTTGGACAACCTGTCCAAGCGCCTCTGACATAGGACGCTGCATGACCGATCACGCGCTGTTGCTGGTCAACCTGGGTTCTCCGGCTTCCACATCGGTAGCCGATGTGCGCCGCTACCTCAATCAGTTCCTGATGGACCCCTACGTAGTCGACCTGCCATGGCCGTTGCGGCGCTTGCTGGTGTCGCTGATCCTGATCAAGCGCCCGGAGCAGTCTGCCCACGCCTATGCTTCGATCTGGTGGGAGGAGGGCTCGCCCCTGGTGGTGTTGACGCGTCGGCTGCAGGCCGCGATGGTCGAGCACTGGCCCCACGGCCCGGTGGAAATCGCCATGCGTTATGGCGAGCCGGCGCTGCCGCAGGTGCTCGAGCGCCTTGCCGCTCAAGGTGTACGCACCGTGACGCTGGCGCCGCTTTACCCACAATTCGCTGACAGTACGGTGACTACGGTGGTGGCGCAGGCCAACCAGACTGTCGCCGAACGCGCCTTGCCGTTGCAATTGCGTGTGCTGCAACCGTTCTATGACCACCCTGAATACATCGATGCCCTGGTGGCCAGCGCCCGGCCTTACCTTGAACAGGACTATGACCACCTGTTGCTGAGTTTCCATGGTTTGCCGGAGCGGCACCTGAAGAAGCTCATGCCTGGCAGCAAGCATGATCTGCGGGCAGCGGACTGCTGCAAGGACGCCAGCGCCGAAGTGCGCGCGGTGTGCTACCGCGGGCAGTGCCTGGCGTCGGCCAAGGCGTTCGCTACCAGGATGGGCATCCCGGACGGCAAGTGGTCTGTCTCGTTCCAGTCGCGGTTAGGGCGGGACAAGTGGATCGAACCCTATACCGAGACGCGTCTGGATGAGCTGGCCAAGGCCGGTGCCAAAAAGCTGCTGGTGATGTGCCCTGCGTTCGTGGCCGACTGCATCGAGACGCTGGAGGAAATTGGCGATCGCGGCAAGGAGCAGTTCATCGAGGCGGGGGGCGAAGAGTTGGTCCTGGTGCCGTGCCTGAATGATCACCCGGAGTGGGTGAGGGTGCTGGCGCAGATGTGTGAAAAGGCGTGAATGAAAAAGGGCCGCTTAGCGGCCCTTTAGCGACGCGAGGCCGCTTCTACACATCCAGCTTCTCTTTCTTCCAGCCATCGTTGCCCGGCAGGATCAGGTTCAGGGCAATGGCCACGATAGCGCACAGGGCGATGCCCTTCAGGCCCCAATCATCTGGGCCGTCGCCGCTGCCGATCAGCACGCCGCCGATACCGAATACCAGGGTCACCGACACGATCACCAGGTTGCGTGCTTCGCCCAGGTCGATCTTGTGGCGGATCATGGTGTTCATGCCCACCGCTGCGATCGAGCCGAACAGCAGGCAGAGGATGCCGCCCATCACCGGCACCGGGATGCTTTGCAACAACGCGCCGAACTTGCCGATGAAGGCCAGGGTGATGGCAAAAATCGCCGCCCAGGTCATGATCTTCGGGTTGTAGTTCTTGGTCAGCATCACGGCGCCGGTCACTTCGGCATACGTGGTATTGGGTGGGCCGCCGAACAGGCCTGCTGCCGTGGTGGCCAGGCCGTCACCGAGCAGGGTGCGGTGCAGGCCAGGCTTCTTCAGGTAGTCGCGGCCGGTCACGCTGCCGACTGCGATCACGCCGCCGATGTGCTCGATCGCCGGGGCCAGGGCTACCGGTACGATGAACAGGATGGCCTGCCAGTTGAACGCTGGTGCGGTGAAGTTGGGGATCTCAAGCCAAGGCGCGGCGGCAATCTTGGCGGTGTCGACCACGCCAAAGGCGAACGCCAGGGCAAACCCTACCAGTACCCCGGAGATGATCGGCACCAGGCGGAAGATGCCTTTGCCGAACACCGCGACGATCAGGGTGGTGAGCAACGCCGGCATTGAAATCAGCATGGCGGTCTTGTACGGCATGAGTACCGCGCCGTCACCGGCCTTGCCCATTGCCATGTTGGCCGCGATCGGTGCCATGGCCAGGCCGATGGAGATGATCACCGGGCCGATCACCACGGGTGGCAGCATGCGGTCAATGAAACCGGTGCCCTTGATCTTCACCATCAGGCCCATGAAGGTGTACACGAAACCTGCGGCCATCACGCCGCCCATGGTCTCGGCCAGGCCGAACTGGCCTTTGGCAAGGATGATGGGCGTGATGAAGGCAAAGCTCGAGGCCAGGAATACCGGGACCTGACGGCCGGTGACCAGCTGGAACAGCAGGGTGCCGATACCCGCGGTGAACAGCGCGACGTTAGGGTCCAGGCCGGTGATCAGCGGCATCAGCACCAGCGCGCCAAATGCCACGAAGAGCATCTGCGCGCCCGAAACGACCTGGCGCCAGAGCGGGTCGTTGAAGCCGTCCTGCATGGTCAGGCGTCCTTCTGCTTGGTGCCGAAGATCTTGTCACCGGCGTCGCCCAGGCCCGGCACGATGTAGCCGTGTTCGTTGAGGCGCTGGTCGATCGAGGCGGTGTAGATCTGCACATCCGGGTGGGCTTTTTCCACCACTTCGATACCTTCTGGGGCTGCGACCAGCACCATGGCGCGGATTTCCTTGCAGCCGGCTTTCTTCAGCAGGTCGATGGTGGCGACCATCGAACCACCGGTGGCGAGCATCGGGTCGATGATCAGCGCCAGGCGCTGGTTGATGTCCGGCGCCAGCTTTTCCAGGTAGGTGTGTGCTTCGAGGGTCTCCTCGTTGCGGGCGACACCCACGGCACTGACCTTCGCGCCCGGGATCAGGCTGAGCACGCCATCAAGCATGCCGATGCCGGCGCGCAGGATCGGTACCACGGTGATCTTCTTGCCGGCGATTTTTTCAACTTGCACCTTGCCACACCAGCCATCGATCTCGTAGGTTTCCAGTGGCAGGTCCTGAGTGGCTTCGTAGGTCAGTAGCGCGCCGACTTCCTGGGCGAGTTCGCGAAAGTTCTTGGTGCTGATGTCGGCACGGCGCATCAGGCCGAGCTTATGGCGGATCAGCGGGTGGCGGATCTCACGAGTGGGCATAGGGGGGCTCCGAAAGGCGGGCAAAAAAACCGCGCTAGATTAATCTATTCAGCCTTTGCTGTCGTGCAGTCCTTTTGCACGTTAGTCCATAAATGCTTGATCTGTGACGAGCGGATGCGTACCTTTGCCCGCTTTTCCAAAATCCCCCTGGAGAGCGCAATGTCCGCTGATCTCGAGCACATCCGTCAAGTCATGCGCGAGGCAGACTGCCTGTACAACGAAGCCGAAGTCGAAGCGGCCATTGCCAAGGTTGGCGAGCAGATCTGCAAGGACCTGCACGACAAGAACCCGGTAGTGTTCTGTGTCATGAACGGAGGCCTGATCTTCGCTGGCAAGCTGCTGACCCACCTGCAGTTCCCACTGGAGGCCTCGTACCTGCATGCCACGCGTTATCGCAACCAGACCAGTGGCGGCGAGCTGTTCTGGAAGGCTAAGCCTGAGGTGTCGTTCATCGATCGTGACGTGTTGATCGTCGACGATATCCTCGACGAGGGTCACACCCTCAGCGCCATCATCGAGTTCTGCAAGCATGCCGGCGCCCGCTCGGTGCACACTGCGGTGCTGATCGACAAAGACCATGACCGCAAGGCCAGCCCGGACCTGAAGGCCAGCTATGTGGGCCTGCCGTGCATCGATCGCTACATCTTCGGTTATGGCATGGACTATAAAGGTTACTGGCGTAACGCGAACGGCATCTTCGCCGTCAAGGGACTGTGATCATGAGCCAGCCTGCTTTCATCGACCAAGCGTTGTTTGCCGGGCTGGCGCAAAAAGCCGCCGAGGCACCGCGTGGTCGCTACCATCACAACTTCCATGACATGCAGGACCCCTGTCACCGTTTGGCAGTGGGCTTGCAGCCGTCCACCTACATCGCGCCTCACCGGCACCTGAGCGAGGACAAGGCCGAGACCTTGTTGGCGCTCAAAGGCCGCTTGGGGCTGCTGATGTTCGATGAGCAGGGTGACGTCATCGACAAGCGCGTGCTCGAGGCCGGTGGCGACTGCCTTGGCGTGGACCTGCGCCCGGGCATCTTCCATTCTTTGGTGGTGCTCGAGGCGGACAGCATCCTGTTCGAATGCAAGGCGGGCCCGTACCGGCCTTTGGCCGACGGCGAGCATGCCCCTTGGGCGCCGCATGAAGGCGAAGAGGGTGTTGCCCAGTATCACGCCTGGATGCTCGCGCAGTTCGATTGACAGCCCCTGTCGTTGCGCGTGCTAGAGTGCGCCTTCATGCCAAGGAGCCTCACATGCGTGCGATCGTTCCCCTGTTGCTGGCGGTCAGCCTGCCTCTTGCCGCCGCACCGCTGCACAGCCAGTTTCTCCCGCCCGATGACCAGGCCCTGCGCCAGGAAGCGCCGACCGGCCAGCAACTGTTGCAGGTCACCGACTACTCGGTAGTGGTTGGAGCGCAGCGCCAATCTGATCAACAGCCCATTCCGATCACAGCCTCCTTGCAGATGCGCCTCAAAGGCAAGCCGCTGAGTAAAGGTGCGACCATCAGCCAGGTGTTGCTCACCTTCGATGGCGAGGCGGGCAAGAGCCTGAAAAAGCCGGTGTATGACGACAAGACCCGTACGTTGAGCCTGAATTATCCGGTCAGCGACTACCGAGTGGTGATGGACCTGCTGCGCAACGAGACGGTGTATGTACAGTTTCTGACCTACCCCAACGGCCATGTCTGGGCCGACTTGCACACGGGTACCGTACGTACGCGTTGAGACGTGCTGCGTGTGGGGGGTAAACTGCCGGCCTTCGAAATTCGTGATGGTCCAGTTGGAGCCGGCAATGCGCAAAGACAAGAAGCAGGTGATTGGTGACGAAATCAGCGACGACTATATCAAGTCGTTCCTCCAGTTTGAGCCTGCGGATGGTGTGACCTCACCTTCTCAGCACAAGCTGATCAAGGCTTACCGCGGTTTGCGTGTCGACGATTTCGAGCGTTTCGTAGGGTTCTTCGTTGAAGCCGGGTTGGACCTGGATGGCAAAGACGAACAGGGCAAGACCTTCGTCGAAGTGATCGCCGATCAGCGCAATGCGGCTGAGTACATCGAGATCATCGAAAAAGCCCGGGGCTGACTGATCCCCAGGCACAAAAAACGCCCCAGGGGCCATGCCATACAGTTAGTGTGATCAGGGCTGCTACTCAGCCCATCGCCGGCAAGCCGGCTCCCCCAATGACCGCGCAGTTCTCGAGCCTTGCGCTGTACCCGTGGGAACAACTGTCTTGCTCAACTTCAAAAGCTGGCGCGATCCCTGTGGGAGCCGGCTTGCCGGCGATGGGCCGCATAGCGGCCCTGGATCACTTAGCTCACAGGCATAACTCCAAGGGGCGTTTTCGTTTCAGCCTGTTCAGGCGTAATGCCCCCA